>NZ_CACSJY010000004.1:0-186064 GCF_902706155.1 Pseudomonas sp. 18058 | reverse complement strand
TCATCGAAACAAGGGCAAGGCCACCACTGAAGCGCTGGTGATTTTGTCACGTAAACTCGCGCGTATTGCATACGCGCTGCTGAAGAGCGAGAAAGCATACGTCAGCAAAACTGCCTAAAAAACGTTGTTCGCAACCATAGAATCTCCCACAGTTTTGATCGGGTTATGACAATGGCGGGGTGCGTGGCGGGATCTGGCGTTTGCTGCCGGTTGATTCGAATGCGGCGGCCAGGCGCAGCAGGCTCGAATCGTCGTAAGCGCGACCGGCGAAGGTCAGGCCGACCGGCATGCCGATGTCAGCCATCACGCCCATCGGCACCGTGACGGTCGGTACACCGAGGTGACGGATCGCAAGGTTACCGTTGGCCACCCAGATGCCGTTGCTCCAGGCAATATCGGCTGACTCCGGGTTAACGTCGGCATCCGCCGGCCCCACATCGGCCACCGTCGGGAACAGCACGGCGTCGAGGCCGAGTTTATCCATCCACTCTTCCAGATCGATGCGACGCGTCTCTTCTAGCCCGCGCAGGCCATCGGGCACGGTGCTGATTTCATTCCACGGCGTGATCCCGCGTTCAGCCATGCGCACGTATTCGTCCATGCCGGCGACCAGATCGCCTTCACGGTTGGGCAGGGTGCCCGGCTCGTGCGGGAAGATTTTCATCCCGTCGACGTCAACCAGACGATTGAGCTTCGGATCGCCGTTGGCTTGCAGGAAGTCGTCGAACGCCCAAGCGGTCAGATCCCACAGTTCATGGTGAAGAAACTCTTTCGAGACCAGACCACGGGTGAACACGGTCGGCGCGCCGGGGCGATCGCCTTCACAGTTGGAGACCAGCGGAAAGTCGGTTTCGATGACTTCAGCGCCCGCCGCTTCGAGTGCCAGACGTGCCTGTTTCCACAGATCAATCACCGATTCGCGGGTGTTGATGCGCTGGCCGGTCGGGCCACCGATCCCCGGTGCTTCGCTGGTGCCAGCCTCAGGATCGGCGTTGATGAACATGCGTGGTACGGCGAAACGCTTGCCGGCCAGCGCTTTCGCGTCGGCGGCCAGATCAGCATAAGCAGCAGGGCGCACGGAGCTGACGCTCGGGATCGGCACCCACGGTTGCAGACGCCAGAGATCGCCACGGGTGTCCGGGTCTTCGGCGACGACGATGTCGAGCACTTCGAGCAAGTCAGCCATGGTGCGCGCGTACGGCACCACAACGTCCATGGTCGGGGTTAACGGCCAGTTGCCGCGCACCGAAATTACGCCGCGCGACGGCGTATAGGCGCACAGGCCATTATTCGAGGCCGGGCCACGACCGCTCGACCAGGTTTCTTCGGCCAGACCGAACGCGGCGAAGCTGGCAGCGGTGGCAGTCCCGGCGCCGTTGGACGAGCCGGAAGCAAAGGGTGCGGTCAGGTAATCAGCGTTGTACGGGCTCTCTGCACGGCCATAAACGCCACGCTGCATGCCGCCATTGGCCATCGGCGGCATATTGGTTTTGCCCAGGCAAATCGCCCCGGCCGCGCGTAGGCGCTCGATGGTGAAGGCGTCGCGATAGGCGACCAGATCAGCAAACGCCGGGCTGCCGGACGCGGCGGTCAGTCCTTTGACCAGATAACTGTCTTTGGCGGTGTAAGGGATGCCGTCGAGCGGGCCAAGGGTTTCACCTTTGGCGCGACGGGCATCGGCGGCTTGCGCTTCGTTCAGCGCTTCAGGGTTGCGCACCACCACGGCATTCAGCGCCGTCGGGGTATCGGCGCCGTCGTAGGCGTCGATGCGCGCGAGGTAGGCTTGCACCAGCTCGACCGAGGTGGTCTGGCCGGATTCCAGCGCAGCGCGCAGTTGCGCAATGGAAACTTCGGTGACTTCGATCATGCGGTCACCGCCGTTTGAATGTGGGTGTTTTTCTTGGAATGGGTGTTCATATCGGTTCTCGTTGCACAGCTTTAAGCGACAAGGTGAAGACTGGCGCCTATTTAACACCAAGCGGCGCACGGAGTAATCGGCGGGATCTAACTTTGTCCGTCAATGGCTACTGGGTGGGCAACTGTAGGAGCTGCGGCACGCTGCGATCTTTTGATTTTGTTTTTCAAGATCAAGATCAAAAGATCGCAACGTGCCGCAGCTCCTACAGTGACGTGAGCTACAGGACGCCGTACTCCCGCGCCGTGCGATCCACGGCGATGCGGGTCTTGTCGATCAACTCATCCAGCTCCGCCCGGGTCGCTACCAGCGCCGGCGCCATGATCATCCGGCCCAGTGTCGAGCGGATGATCAAGCCTTCTTCAAAACCGATCGTGCGGCAACGCCAGGCCATGTCGTTCTCATTGGCAAAGCGCTTGCGGCTGGCCTTGTCTTCAGCAAACTGCAACGCGGCCACCAGGCCGACGCCCTGAATCTCGCCGATCAACGGGTGATTACCAAACACCTCGCGCAAGCAATTTTGCAGATACGGCCCGGTATCAGCCTTCACCTGAGCGACCACGCCTTCATTGCGCAACGCCTTGAGGTTGGCAATCGCCACGGCAGCCGCGACCGGGTGCCCGGAATAAGTCAGGCCGTGGGCGAACACGCCACCTTTCTCAACCAGTGCATCGGCCATACGTCGCGACAGAATCAGACCGCCCATAGGGATGTAACCGGAGGTCAGGCCTTTGGCGATCGACAGGGTGTCGGGCTCGAAACCGAAGGTCTGATGCGCGAACCATTCGCCAGTGCGGCCGAACCCGCCGATTACTTCATCGGCGCACAACAGCACGTCGTATTTGCGGCAGATGCGCTGGATTTCTGGCCAGTAAGTAGCCGGCGGAATGATCATGCCGCCCGCGCCCTGGAACGGTTCGGCGACGAAAGCGGCGACCTTGTCGGCGCCCAGTTCGAGAATTTTGTCTTCCAGTTGTCGCGCGGCTTGCAGGCCGAACTCTTCCGGGCTGAGATTGCCTTCGTGGGCAAACCAGTACGGCTCGTCGATGTGCGCGACGTCCGGGATGGTGCCGCCCATTTCGTGCATGAACTTCATGCCGCCCAGCGCCGTCGCTGCGAGGGTTGAGCCGTGGTAGCCGTTCCAGCGGCCGATCATGATTTTCTTCTCGGGCTTGCCCATCACTTGCCAGAACTTGCGCACGGTGCGGATCAGCACTTCGTTGGCTTCGGAGCCAGAGTTGGTGTAGATCGCGTGGCTGTAGTGCTTGGGCAGCAGGCTGAAGAGCAGCTCGGACAGTTCGATCACCGCCGGGTGGGTCGTGTGGAAGAACATGTTGTAGTAGGGCAGTTGTTCCAGCTGCGCGGTCGCGGCGGCGGCCAGATCCTTGCGGCCGTAACCGAGATTGGTGCACCACAAGCCAGACATGCCGTCGAGGTATCGATTGCCGTCGTTGTCCCACAGCGCCAGGCGATCACCGCTGACCATCACCCGTGGGCCTTCTTCGTTGAGGGCCTTTTGGTCGACGAACGCGTGAATGTGGTGCGCGGCGTCGGCGGCTTGGTAATCGCTGGTACTGCGGGTCGAATCGAATTCGGCGGACATGGCTGATCTCCAGAGAAAAGGGCGGGTGAGTGCGTTCGTTGCCGCGCTGCACGAGTAAAGTTTTGTCACCTAAAAATATTTTTGTAAAGAAAATATTTGTCGGTGAAAAAATATCGCCGTAGGCTGAGGGTCATTGGCAAGCATCATCAGAGGCAACATGAGCGGACTTCGAGAGCGGCAAAAGGAACAGCGCCGGCAGGTGATTGCCGAGGCGGCGCTGGAGCTGTTCAAGACCAACGGGTTTGCGGCGACGACGCTGGATCAGATCGCGGTGCAGGCCGGGGTGTCGGCGCCGACGGTGGTGAATTATTTCGGCGGCAAGCAGGAGATTTTGTTGGCGTTGCTGAAGCAGCCTGACGAAAAAGCCATGCGCGATTCGCGGGCCCGTCTTGATGACGACAGTGATCCGCTGGAGGCGTTGTGTGCGTTTGAGGGGTTGATGACGCATTACCAGTTGGAGGCTATGCCGGCTTCACTGTGGCGGGAGTTGGCGCCGTTTTTGTTTACCGGGGAATTGGCTCGGGCGCTTGATCCTTGGAATGCGGCGGTGATTGAGGAGACCAAGGCGCTGCTCGTGCATTTTCAGGGGGTTGGCAGGATTCGAGACTCGGTTGATATTGATGTGGCGGCGACGGTGTTTAATCAGTATGCGAATGTGGCGTTTATTCGGTTGGCTACTGAATTGACGCCGGATCGGGAGGCGCATTCGCGGCATATGCGGAGTGTGTTGGGGTTGATGTGTCATGGGATGTTGTCTGGGTGATTGGGGGCATATCCGTTGCTGCGGGTGGGGCTGATTAGGGTTTCGCCCTTACGGCGAGTCACCTTTTCCAAACGCCGAAAAGGTAACCGAAAAGGCTTTGCCCTGACGTTCGGCCCTCGCTGGGGCTCGGGTTCCTTCGCTCCGGGATTTATCCGGGGGGCAGCGCCTACGGTTTGCTTCGCTGCACCTCCTCTCGCTGTGTTTGGCTGCGCCAAACGGTCGCTACGCTCCCACCCCCGGATCAATCCCTCTGCTCAGCCTGCCGACGGGCCGGTGAGTCAAGATCAAGAGCAGGCGAGCTGGCACTCGGCCTATTGAGTGGTGAAGGGCGGGGCGTGCTTGGCTTTGGTTTTGTGGTGTTTTCGCCCCTCACCCCAGCCCTCTCCCGAGGGAGAGGGAGCCGATTGGTGGGCTTTTCAAAATTTGGGTTCGACTCGGTCTTTCACGTCGGCGTACCTCTCCCAATCCACGCAATCAGTCCCCTCTCCCTCCGGGAGGGAGAGGGGGCCGATTGGTGGGATTTTCAAGATATGCGTTCGACTCGGTCTTTCACGTCGGCGTACCTCTCCCAATCCACGCCATCAGTCCCCTCTCCCTCCGGGAGAGGGCTAGGGTGAGGGGCCTTTGATCTTGATCTTGATCCGGCTTTTGATCTCAAGCCCCTTCGGCAGGCCGAGCGTAGGTGTCCATCCGGGTTTGGCGCGTAGCGCCGTGCGGCGCAGCCGCACACATCGAGAGGAGGTGCAGCGAAGCAAACCGTAGGCGATGCCCCCGGATGGACACCGTAGCGAGGGAACACTGAGCCTCAGCGAAGTGCCGTACGCCGGGGCCAATCCTTTTCGGTTACCTTTTCGGCGTCTGGAAAAGGTGACTCGCTGTAAGAGCGAAACCGCCAGCAGCCATCACCGCAGCAACGGATATGCCCCCAAACCCCAAACCCCAATAACCAAACTAAGACCGATGTGGTAAATGACACACCGCATTCGCGAGCAAGCCCGCTCCCACAAGGGAATCGCATTTCAAATTCTAAGGACGAGGAAGTTTTTGAATCATGGATGAATACGCATGGTTGGCGTGGACGCCTGAACATTTGTCGCAACGCCTGCAACACCTCGCGCGCCCATGGTGCGTGGTCGGCGGATGGGCGCTGGATCTGTGGCACGGGCAGCAAACCCGTGAACACAGTGACCTGGAGTTCACAGTTCTGCGTGAGGATTTCCCATTGTTCCGGCAGACGTTATCGGAGCTAAAGTTCTACACCGTCAAAAACGGCGCGTTCGAATGCCTGCCGGAGCATGATCTTCCCGGCGACGACATTTTTCAGGTGTGGGGTTTTGATACCGAGGCCAATGCCTGGCGAGTGGATGTGATGCTTGAAGCGGGGAGTGCGCAGTCGTGGGTCTATAAACGCGATACGTCGATTGTCTATCCACGCGCGGAAATGGTCGCCCTCAGCGCAAGCGGCATCCCATACCTGAGACCCGCCGCCACGCTGCTGTTCAAAGCCAAGAATACCCGCCCCAAAGACCAGGGCGATTTCACCCGCGCATTGCCGAATCTCTCTGGCGAGGATCGGCAATGGCTGGTAGATCATCTACAACGATTGCATCCGCAGCACGAATGGATTGCCAACCTCACTCATTAATCCGCGGATGCTGCTGCACCAGGTTCTTGCGCTTCGCCTCCAGCTCAGCAATCTCGGCATCGATGTCTTCGATTTTCTGCTCAATGTTGTCGTGATGCTCTTTCAACAGCTCCTTCGCCTCCGCCAGATCCGAAGCCGCCGGGGCCGCGCCGCGTAGCGGTTGGTTGGCGGTTTCTTTCATGGTGACGCCGGTGAACAGGCCGACCACGGCGATGACCATCAAGTAGTAGGCCGGCATGTACAGATCGTTGGTGCTTTCGACCAGCCAGGCGACGATGGTCGGGGTCAAACCGGCGATCAGCACGGAGATGTTGAAAGCAGCGGCCAAAGCGCTGTAGCGAATGTGCGTAGGGAACATCGCCGGCAGGGTCGAGGCCATGACGCCGATGAAGAAGTTGAGCAGCACCGCGAGCATCAGCAGTCCGGAGAAGATCAGGCCGATCTTGCCGCTGTTGATCAGCATGAATGCCGGAATGGCCAGAATGAACAGGCCGATACTGCCGACGACTATGAAGGGTTTGCGACCGATCTTGTCGCTGATAAAACCAATCGCCGGTTGCACAAACAGCATGCCGACCATGATCGCGATGATGATCAGCACGCCACGGTTTTCGCTGTAGTGCAGGTTGTGCGACAGGTAGCTCGGCATGTACGTCAGCAACATGTAGTAGGTGACGTTGGTCACCACCACCACGCCAACGCAGGTCATCAGACTACGCCAGTATTTGGTGGCGACTTCCTTGAACGAGACTTTCGGGCCATCGGCGAGGCCTTCGCGGTCGCCTTGTTCGAGTTTTTCTACGTGCTGCTGGAATGCCGGTGTTTCTTCCAGTGCGTGGCGCAGGTAGAGGCCGATCATGCCCAGGGGCAGGGCGAGGAAGAACGGCAGGCGCCAGCCCCAGGATTCAAATTGCTCTTCGCCGAGTGTCGAGGAAATCAGCACGACGACACCGGCACCGAGAACAAAACCGGCGATGGAGCCAAAGTCCAGCCAACTGCCGAGGAAGCCGCGTTTGCGATCCGGCGCGTATTCGGCGACGAAGATCGAGGCGCCGGTGTATTCACCGCCGACCGAGAAGCCTTGGGCCATTTTCGCCAGTAACAGCAGGATCGGCGCCCAGATGCCGATCGAGGCATAAGAGGGAATCAAGCCAATGGCGAAGGTGCTCAGCGACATGATCACGATGGTCGCGGCGAGGACTTTCTGTCGCCCGTACTTATCGCCCAGCCTGCCGAAAAACAGGCCACCCAGCGGACGGATGAGGAAGGGCACGGAGAACGTCGCCAACGCGGCGATCATCTGAGTGCCGGGGTCGGCGCCGGGGAAAAATACTTTGCCGAGGACGTAGGCGACGAAGCCGTACACGCCAAAGTCGAACCATTCCATGGCGTTGCCAAGCGCAGCGGCGGTAATCGCTTTGCGCATTTTTGCGTCGTCGACAATGGTGATGTCTTTCAGTCTGATTGGACTGACGCTTTGTTCATTGGATTTCATGGGCGGTTTCCCTGTACCTGATCTGAATCGGTGCTATCTGTTTGATGGCATTGCGCTTTGGGTTCAGATACATGGCGATACGAAATAATTCAGCGTTCACTGAATTATTTCGTGGCGAGCTTCAAAAGGCAGTGCCGGGCGAACTGAAAGCTCCATGCAAACAGGCTAGTTCATCGACGGCCAATGTCGATCAGAAACGCCAGGTCGCGCCGCCGCCAACGATATGAAGGAGGGCGTTGGGGTAGCTTCCCGACAGCGTCTGGCCGTTGCGTTTGGTCTGTTCAACATCCATGTCACCGAGCCATACCAGGGTGTAGTTGAGGTTGATGTCCATGTCTTCGGTCATCTTGTAGCTGACGCCGGTTGCCAGCCGCCAGGCTTCGGCCATCGGGTTGTCGACGGTGCGATCCTTGTCTTTCACCGCCGAGCTGTCGTAGCCCACGCCCATGTTCCAGCGCAGTTTCGGCGTGAGCTGATTTTGCGCACCGAGCGACAGGTGCCAGGTGTCCTGATATTTACGGTTGACCGAACGCGACACATCGCCACCGGCGGTATCCACCGAAACGCCGATGTCGGCAAAATCGCTCCAGTCCTGCCAGTCAACGGAACCCAATAATGTCCATTGCTCGTTCAACTGGTGGGCAACGCTCAAGGTTGCGGTTTGCGGGATGTTCATGTCGATTTCCAGATCGTCGACGTTGGCCCGGGAAAACGCGAAATTGAGCAGCGGATTGCGAATGCCGTGCACCGAGGGCGAATCCTTGAATTCCAGTTTGACCTTGCTGGTATACGCCAGGCCCACGGTGGTGCGCGGATCCAGTTGATAACGCAGGCCGAGGTTGATCCCGGTGCCGGTGTCGGTGTCTTTGTATTGCACGTTGCCGTCCTGCTGGAACGGCGTGCCGGGCAGGAGCGCGTTATTGTCGATGGCTATTTTTGTGTAGTAGTAGCCGTAGACCAGCCGCGGGCCGATGCCCATCGACAGGTCATCGGTGATCTTGTAGGCAAAGGTCGGTTGCAATGAGATGCCGATCAGCGTCGATTCCTGAGTGAAATAGCGGCCGGCCCAGTCATCGTCGTACTTCACGCTCAGGCCAAAATTGCCGTACATGCCGAAACCGATGCTGGCGCGGTCATTGACCTCATGACTGATGAACAGACTGGTGCCCGGCAGGAAAGGCAGCGGATTGCCGCCCTCGTTGCCGGAAAAGTCATTGTTGCCGTCGCGATCAAACTTGATGCCGCCAAACAGCGCCTGACCGGTCAGACTGACCTGCGTGCCCTTGAGCGCCGCGATGCCCGCCGGGTTGTTCATCATCACGCTTGGGTCGGTGGCCTGCGCCGCCGACCCGGCATTTGCCAGCCCGGCCCCTTCCTGTCCTGCTTCATACAACTGAATGCCACCTGCCAATGCCTGCCCGCTGCAGCCGGCCAGTGCAAGAATCAACAGTGAGTGCGTGGATCTCATCCGTAACTTCCTTATACATAGGGACGTGCATCAGTTTTAGACGGGAATCGGCCCGCGCACCAGTCTCCAGGCGGATGTATCGTCAGTAAGTCAGTCCCTAATGTATTTCACCGCAGAATTGCAGGAGCCGGGCTTGCTCGCGAGGGCATCATTTCATGCACCATCGCCGTCACGGACACAACGCTTTCGCGAGCAAGCTCAATGTTTCAAACGATCGCATCAGCCATCGGGAATACACCGCGCAAGTCCTTACCGCTCGGTTGCTGGTACAGGCTCAGGCCGAACTCGGGCAATACGGCCAGCAGGTAATCGAAAATATCCGCCTGAATGCGCTCGTAGTCCGCCCAAACGGTGGTTTGCGTGAAGCAATAGATCTGCAGCGGCACACCCTGAGCGGTGGATTGCATCTGACGCACCATGCAGGTCATGTTTCGCGCAATCGAAGGATGGCTGTCCAGATAGGCCTGGGCGAAAGCGCGGAAGGTGCCGAGATTGGTCATGCGGCGACGATTGGCCGAGAGCGCCGCGACATTGCCCTGCGCTTCGTTCCAGTGCTTGAGTTCAGGCAGTTTGCGCGCCAGATAGGCGCTCAACAGGCTGACCTGACTCATGTGATGTTCTTCCTCGTCCGTCAGGAAGCGCACGCCACCGGAATCAATGTGCACGTCACGCATGATCCGTCGGCCACCGGCCTGCTGCATGCCACGCCAGTTCTTGAACGAGTCGGACATCAAGCGCCAGGTCGGAATCGAGACAATGGTCTTGTCGAAATTCTGCACCTTGACCGTGTGCAACGTGATGTCGACCACGTCGCCATCGGCACCCAGTTGCGGCATTTCGATCCAGTCACCCACGCGCAGCATGTCGTTGCTGGTCAACTGCACACTGGCGACAAACGACAACAGGGTGTCCTTGTAGACCAACAGGATCACCGCCGACATAGCGCCAAGCCCCGACAGCAGCAACAGCGGCGAGCGGTTGATCAGAATGGCGACAATGATGATGGCGCCGAGCACGTACAACAGCATTTTCGCCAGTTGCACATAACCCTTGATCGAGCGGGTACGCGCATGTTCGGTGCGCGCATAGATGACCAGCAGGGTGTCGAGCACGGCGCCGATGGCCATCACCAGCGACAACAGGGTGAAGGCCAGTGCGATGTCACCCAGGATGGTTTGTAGCTTTGGGCTTAGCCCCGGAATGATGTTCAAACCGAACTGGACGATCAGCGACGGGATGATTTGCCCGAGGCGCAGAAACACTTTGTTGTTGTGCAGATCGTTGATCCAGCGCATCGACGCCTGACGCCCGAGCAACCGGACGCCTTGCTGGATCAGAAAGCGACCCAGACGCCCCAACAGCAGCGCGACAAACACCAGCACCAGCAATGTCAGCGTGGCGTTCACGTAAGGATGATTGTCCAGCGAGCGCCAGAACTGCTCAACATTGAGCCAAATCTCTGTGAAATTCATCGGTTTGATATTCCTGTACGGCGCAGCCCTTTCCTTGAATGAGAGAGGGGGCGGCTGAGGGAAAGACGTTGCGAAGGCTGCGATTGGCGGTTGTTTTTCAATCGCGGGAGAAGCGATTCAGCAAGTCCATCAAGGTTACGCAGCAAGCGAATAAGCAACTTGATTTTTCGCGAACAAAGGTTGATGGATCACGAACGTGGCATTGACGACTCAAGCGCTGCGCAATAAGTTCTGCCGCGCCCGGGCAAGCCTCCGGCCGCTAAATCATGCGTAAAAACGGCTGGGCCCGGCGTTGTGTTCTAGGCTGAGCCAACCGACATCCCGCAATGGGTGCTTCTCAGGAGAACCACGATGGAAGAGAAACCGCTGCTCACGTTCAACAGCTCAAGGGCGTTACTGGACGTGTTGATACGTGCCGGCTTGATCACGGTTCTGGTGCTGTTCTGCTACGACATCTTTCATCCGTTTCTCAACGTGATGCTCTGGTCGCTGATTCTCGCGGTCACCCTCTACCCACTGAACCAGATGCTCGGCGCCAAGCTGGGTGGGCGTAACGGTTGGGCGGCAGTGATTCTGGTGATTCTCGGGCTGGTGATCCTGATGCTGCCGTTAAGCTTGCTGGGTGCCTCGGTGGCGGACTCGGTGCAAACCGGCATCCACGCGGTGGAGAATGGTCAGTTCGAAATTCCGCCACCACCGGCCAATGTCGAGAGCTGGCCGCTGATCGGCGCGCCGTTGTATGGCATCTGGCTGCACGCCTCGCAGGATTTGAGTTGGGCCTTTCATCAGGTCGCCCCACATCTGAAAGACTGGAGCAAGGTTGCGCTGCACCAGGTAGCCGGCGTCGGCACCGGCATCGTGGTGTTTATCCTTGCGCTGATTTTCGCCGGGCTGATCATGAAAAACGGCGAGCGTGGTCAGCGGACAGCCGTCGCAATCACCAGTCGTGTCTCCGGGCCGGTGCGCGGGCCGCAGATTGCCGAACTGTGTACCGCGACGATTCGTGCCGTGGCGCAGGGTGTGGTCGGGATTGCGTTCATTCAGATGCTGTTGATCGGTGTGGCGCTGGTGATCATGGGCATTCCGGCAGCCGGCGTGCTGGCGCTACTGGTGTTGCTGCTGGGCATCATGCAATTGCCGGTTCTGCTGATCACGCTGCCGGTGGTGATCTATGCCTTCGCTCAGGGCGGTGTCAGTGCCAGCACGATTATTTTTGCGATCTGGATGATCATCGCCGGGCTTTCTGACAACGTCCTCAAACCGATGCTGCTAGGGCGCGGTGTGGCCGTGCCGATGCCGGTGGTGTTGATCGGCGCGCTCGGCGGGATGATCACCAGTGGCATCATCGGCTTGTTCACCGGGCCGGTGATTCTGGCGATCGGCTACGAGCTGTTTATTGGCTGGGTGTATCAACCTGCCGAAGCCGTCACGCCATTGACGCAGACCGTTGAGGAACATTCGCCTTGAGCGCCCACGGTTAGTAGCTGATCCATCACTTTTTTTACGGCTAAGGATGCAGGCAATGTTTCTGTTACGCAGCGGTGCCATCGAGGGCTACAGCGCGCTAGTGACCGAACTGGGTCACAACCCGGTAAGTCTGCTGCGCGATGGCGGCATGGTGGTGGCGCAATTGCGCGAACCGAACAGTTATCTGTCGTATGAAAAAACCGCAGACCTGCTGGATGACACCGCACGTCATTGTCAGGAACCGCTGTTCGGTTTGCGGCTGGCATCAAGACAGAATCTGCTCGCCATTGGCGACGTGGCCCTGTCCGGCAGCCGCCAACCCACCGTGGGCGAGGCATTGAATTTCGCCCGCCAATACTTGTACCTGCACGCCAGTGGCTTGCACCTTGAAGTCAGTCGACGGGGCGAGCGTGCCGAAATCAGGTTCAAGTTCGACTTCACCAATGAACTCGGGCTGCAGCAACTGAGGCAGCTCAGCGGCGCGCACCTGTTCAACGCGGTGAAAATTCTCACGGGCGCCGACAGCCCGCAGATTCGTTTGCACTTGCAGCAAGGCACCTTGAAAACCCCGGGTTGGTCATTTGCCGATGTCTACGGAAAAGTCCGTTTCGACAGCAGTTTCGACGGCGTCAGTTTTCCTTTCGATTACCTCAAACGCGCGCCGCTCGCCGATGAGGTTTTGATGCGCGAACATTGGAACAACCGCATGCAATTGCTCAAAACCCAATACCCCGACAACCTCAAGGCCCAGGTTTGCCATCTGATCGGCAGTCTGCTCAACACCGGCGAATGCAATATCGATGCGGTCAGTCACTCGCTGGGGCTGCAGCCACGTGTTCTGCAAAAACGCCTTAAAGCCGAAAACATCAGTTTCAGTCGCCTGCTGCAGGACACGCGCCTTGATATCGCCAGGCAAAACTTGCTGCTGGACAAGACCAGCATCACCGATCTGGCGCTGAATCTGGGCTACGCCGATGTCTCGGTGTTCAGCCGTCATTTCAAACAATGGACGGGTGTTTCGCCCAGAAACTGGCGGGCACAACAACTGTCGACTGTGGAAATCTGACAACCGTTCATCGCTCAACTACGCTGCCTTACGTATCCCTCACAAACAACTGTGGCGTAAGGAAAAAGGCGCATGCGAAGCAAGCTGCTGGCTGTATTAATAGTGGTTTTCGCGATGCTCTGGACGGGGTCTGGCTGGGCGCTCGACGCTGCGGCAAAAGCGGAAAATGATGCGGTAGAGCTCAAGGTCGCGAATCGCAGCATCATGCTGTTTCGCGCAACCATTCTGGGCGAGGCGCCGGCCTCGCGGGTCAAACGGGCGAAAATGGTCATCAGTGAAGCGCTCGATGAAGACGCCGAACTGAACATCAGCATCGATTCGATCCAGAACAGTTACATGGTGCTGCTCGGCAACAAACGGGCATTCATCGTTTCACCCAACGATGTCGACAGCCTGCAATATTCCTCGGTGCAGCAGGCCGCCGAAGGTGCGGCTGAAAAACTGCGTCAGGTCGTTTCCGAGACCCGTGAAGCGCGCAGTATGGATCTGATCATCAGGTCGCTGGCCTTGGCGGCGGTGGCCACCGTCATCTATGTCGCGTTGTTGTGGGCGCTGGCCTGGATGCGCCGGCGCTTGCTGAAAAAACTCCCCGAACTGATGGATCGCCACACCAAGGCGTTGAAGGTCGGGCGGGTGCAGGTGATCGACGCCAATTTCCTTTATCCCTTGGTCAGCCGTTTACTGTTGGTGCTGCGCTGGCTGGTGATTTTGCTGCTGACCTATGAGTGGCTGGGCTTTGTCCTGTCGCGGTTTCCCTACACCCGGCCTTGGGGTGAAAGCCTCAACAACTACCTGTTCGAACTCGCCGATTATTTGCTGCAAGGCATCGTTGGCGCCGTCCCGGGGTTGGGCGTGGCGTTGGCGATTTTCTTTATTGCGCGCGGCGCTACCGCGTTTACCCGGCGCATGCTGCGGCGCATGTCGACGCCGGGCACGTTCAGTTGGCTCAATCATGAAACCCTGCAACCGACCCAACGGCTGACGTCGCTGGCGATCTGGTTGTTTGCGCTGGCGATGGCTTATCCGTATCTGCCCGGCGCCGGAACCGATGCGTTCAAGGGCTTGTCGGTGTTGATCGGTCTGATGATTTCCCTCGGTGCGACCAGCGTGGTGGGGCAGGCAGCGGCTGGGTTGATCCTCACGTATACCCGCACATTGCGCCCGGGCGAGTTCGTCAAAATCGGCGAATACGAGGGTACGGTCACCGAGTTGGGCATGTTCACCACGCGTATTCGCACGGGGCTTGGTGAAGTGCTGACGCTGCCCAATTCACTGATCACCGGTACGGTGACCAAGAACTACTCGCGCACCGTGCAAGGCCCGGGTTACGTGGTCGACACGGTGGTGACCATCGGCTACGACACACCGTGGCGGCAGGTCGAAGCGATGCTGCTGGAAGCGGCCAAACGCACGCCGGGGATTCTCGAAGACCCGGCGGCGCAGGTGTTTCAAACCGCGCTGTCGGATTTCTATCCCGAGTACCGATTGGTGGCGCAGGCGATCCCGAGTCAGCCACGGCCACGCGCGGTGCTGTTGAGCATGCTCCACGCCAATATTCAGGACGTGTTCAACGAGTACGGCGTGCAGATCATGTCGCCGCACTACCTGGGTGATCCGCAGGCCGAGAAGTGGGTGCCGCGAGATAAGTGGTTTACCTCGCCGGCGCAAGAAACGAAGGATCAGTGACCGTCGCTGCAAGGGAGTCCGCACCATGCTCGATTTTGTCCTTCACGCGTTACGCGCTGATCCGGAAATCGCCGTATTTCTGGCGATCGCGCTGGGCGTATTTGTCGGGCGCATTCACTTTGGCAGCTTTCATTTGGGCTCGGTGGCCGGCGCGCTGTTGATGGGGTTGCTGATCGGCCAGATCGGTCTGGAAGTGCCGACGGGGTTGAAGTCGGTGTTCTTCGTGATGTTCATCTACGCGGTCGGCTTTAAGAGCGGGCCGGAGTTTTTCGGCAGCCTCAATCGCGGCACGCTGAAACTGGTGTTGTTGTCGGTGGTGCTGTGTGCGACGGCATTGGTGGCGATTCTGGCGATGTATTGGCTGTTTGATTTCGACGCTGGTTTCACCGCCGGACTCGGTGCCGGTGCGCTCACCGATACGGCGATCATGGGCACCGCGACCAGCGCGATCAATCAGTTGAATCTCGACGCGGCAGCCGTGGCGAAACTCAACAGCCACATGGCGATTGCCTACGCGATCACCTACCTGTTCGGCACCATTGGTTTGATCGTGTTTGTCGGCAGCATTGCGCCGAAGTTGCTCGGTGTGAATTTGCGCGAATCGGCGCGTGAACTGGAGCTGGAACTGGGGATCGCCAAGGAAGAGGAGGCGATCACTGTGCCGTACACGAGGATCGTTGTGCGTGCGCATCAGGTGGCGAGTAACGGCCAGGCCGATGGGCAGCGGATCATCGACATCGAAAAGCTGCACGAATCGCTGACGGTCGAGCGCGTGGTGCGCGCCGGGCAGGTGATCGAGCGCGATGAAAATTTTGTGTTGATGGCGGGGGATGTGGTCGGTGTGTATGCCTTGCGCGACGCGGTGGGCACGCTGAGCCATTGGGTCGGGCCGGAGATCGATCATCCTGAGTCGCTGTCGTTTCCGACCCGTGAGGTGGACATTGTGCTGACCTCGGCGGAGTTCGCCGGCAAGACGATTCATCAGGCGAAAAGCCGTTTAGCCAACGACAAACGCCTGGGCTGCTTCGTCAACAACATCACGCGTCAGGGCTATGACTTGCCGTTGCTGCCGAACACTGTGTTGCGCCGGGGGGATGTGATTACGTTGACCGGGCGCACCGCCAGCGTCGAAATGATCGCCAAACGGCTGGGGCGCATTCGCAAGAACAATTACAAAAGTGACATCGCCATGCACACGCTGGGCATGGTCGTGGGCTCGTTGATCGGCTTGCTGTCGACGCATATCGGCATGATCCCGGTGGAGCTGGGCATTGGCGGCGGGGTGTTGGTCGCGGCATTGGTGATTGGCTGGTACAACTCGCGCCACCCGGAAATCGGCGCCTTGCCGCCGGCGGCACAATGGGCGTTTTCCGAGTTCGGCCTGACCGCGTTTGGTGCGGTGGTCGGCCTGCTGGCCGGGCCAGCGGCGTTTGCAGCGATGAAAGAGCAAGGGCTGGCGTTGTTGCTGTCCGGTGCGGTGGTGACGATCCTTCCGCCGCTGGTGGCGCTGTACTTCGGTCGCTACGTGCTGCGCCTGCACCCGATGATTCTTTTTGGCGCATTGGCCGGGGCGCAGACAGAGGCGGCTTCGATGAACAAGATCATTGAGCAGTCTGGCAGCAATACACCGGTGATTGGCTTCACCGTGTGTTATGCAATTTCCAATGTGCTGCTGGCGGTGTGCGGGCCGATCATTATCTTTGTGGCGGCTGGCTGAATTTCCCCGGAGCTACCTACACACCACCTTGAAGCTCCCCATTCCCTGTGGTGTGTCAGTGGAATTGGGTTTGATGGCTGGCTGGGGTCAGCAGAAGTGCAGATTTTTCTGAGTACCCCAGCTCTCCTTGTGGCGAGGGGATTTATCCTCGTTCGGCTGCGCAGCAGTCGTGAATCCAGTGCATGCGGTGTGTCTGATGTACCGGGATTGTAGGTTTTGGGGCTGCTTCGCAGCCCAACGGGGATAAATCCCCTCGCCACAGGGTTTGTGGTGTGTCAGTTGAATTGGGTTTGATGGCTGGCTGAGGTCAGCGCAAGTGCAGATTTTTCTGAGTAACCCAGCTCTCCTTGTGGTGAGGGGATTTATCCCCGTTCGGCTGCGCAGCAGTCGTGAATCCAGTGCATGCGGTGTGTCTGATGTACCGGGATTGCAGGTTTTGGGGCCGCTTCGCAGCCCAACGGGGATAAATCCCCTCGCCACAGGGTTTGTGGTGTGTCAGTGGAATTGGATTTGATCGCTGGCTGGGGTCAGCAGAAGTGCAGATTTTCCTGGGTAACCCGCTTTCCTTGTGGCGAGGGGATGGGTTGAGAGCTTGGGGTTAGAAGCCACTTTCGCGCATCAACACTGCCAATACATGCGTTGCACCATCGGCCAGCAAACTGCGCCGTTCGCCTTCGATTTTCAGATGCCCACGGGTTTCGCGAAGGGTGGGCATGGGTTCGTCGAGCTGGATCAGTACCTGAAACAAAGCGCTGCTCGGGATCAACGAGTGCTCGGCAGTCGTGGTGGGTACCGGGCCGCCGAAGCGTGACGAGAGCATGCGGTGGGACAACTGGCTCGCGCGAGTGCTGCCGATTTGCAGGACGCGGCCGCTACGTGGCGTGGTCTGGCCGTCGGGGTAGAAGCGTACGCGGTCGCCGATGGCCATGCGGTGCACTTGATCCTGCGCGACATACGCATCCACCTGCCAGCTGCGCGGGTCAACCAGCATGCCCAGCGACTCTTGACGACCGACCCATTGCCCCGGTTTCCAGTCCGGGTTGACGTCCAGCCACACCCCGGCAAACGGTGTTTGCAGATTCAGCCGGGCGATTTCCGAGCGGGCCGCGCGGGCTTCTTCGAATTGCACGTTGAGGCGTTGACGGGTCACAGCATCCTCAGCCAACCCACCGGGATCGGCGATCAGCCCGGACAGCCGGGCCTCATAGCTACGTGCATTGGCTTCACTGCTGCGTACCCGCGAGGCGATGTCCGGCTCATCCAGCACCACCAGATTGGTGCCAGCCTCGACCGGGCCATCGGCGTGAATCGATTGCAGCCGCGCCGGGTAGGGCGCATAGACGCGCATCTGATGCTCGGCCCGCGCCACGCCCACCGCATCGATCTGCGTGCGCCAAGGGATCGCCAAACCCGCCAGAATCGCCAGCAACACCAGATACAGTTGCACCTTGCGCCGGCTCGGCACCGCCGCGCGGTGTTTCCACCAGTGACCGAGTTCGCGCATGACGGGCAGGGCGATAAACCACGACAGTTCGACCATGAACAGGAAAATCCCCAAGACCTTGAAGAAGAACAGATAGACCGCCAGCGCGATCCCCAGAAACAGCACCAGACGATAAACCCAGGTGAAGATCGCAAACGTCACTAATAGTCGCCGCTGACCGGTCGGAAACGTCTCCGGCCAGTCCTCGCGCAAACCGAGCAGGTTGCGCCGCAACGTCACCCGCGCCAACGCCGACGCACGCTCATGCAGATTGGGAAAATCAAGCAGATCAGAAAGAATGAAATAGCCGTCAAAACGCATGAACGGACTGGCATTCAACGCCAATGACAGCAACCAACTGGTGGTCGCCAGATACAGCAGGGCATTGCGCAGCGCCCCCGGATCGCACACCGCCCAGCCCAGCGTCGACAGACCGGCCAGTGACAATTCGGTGATGATTCCCGCCGAGGCAATCGCCAGACGCTGCCGCGAACGGCTGAGTTTCCAGCTCTCGCCGGTGTCGGTATAGAGCATCGGCCACATCACCACAAATGCGATGCCCATGTGCCCGACGCGCAAGCCCAGCCGCGTCGCGACCAAGGCATGCCCTAGTTCATGCAGAGTCTTGGCGACGATCAACGCCAAGGCAAAACTCAACAGGCCTTCGGTGGAAAACGACTCGACCACTGCGCTGGTAAACGTGTCCCACTGCTGCAACACCAGGACGATGCCGAGCAGGCTCAAACCGAGCACGAGCATGCCGGTGAGCGGATGAAACAGCCAGCCCAGCGCCTTCGCCAAATGCTGTAAATGTTGTTGCGGGCGCAGCAGTGGAATGCGGAAAAACAGGTAATGGTGCAGCCACCAGCGCCAGGTCAGCCAGCCACCTTCTTCGCCTTTGGCTTTAAGCTTTTCCAGCGCCGCCGGGCCTGCACGCAGCAGCTGATGCTGTTCAAGAAACTGACGGAAATCGAGAATCTGTTCGACATCGGGTTTGAGCGCCGTGCCTTCAGCTATCTGCTCGCTGATTTGCCGGGGCGATTGGCCCCAGCGCAGCAGGCACTCGAATTCCAGCCAGCCGATGCGGTAGAAACGATTGATCACCGTGTCTTGAATCACCCACGCCGGTTCACCGTTGCTGCCATCGGCAGCCTCGCTCAGGCGCAGGTCTTCACGCAGAGGGGGCAGGGGCAGATCGGCCGGATCGAGCATTACCAGCCACTCCACGCCCGCATGGTCGCCAGTGGTCGACGCAGCAAGTAATAACCGAGCATCACCCGCCCGCCGTAGAGTTTCGCGGTGCCGTGCAAGCCCAGTCGCGCATGTTCCGGTGCGCCGTCGATGCTCGCCAGCAAGCGATAGGCGACCACGCCTTCGTCACTCGGCCGCGCCTGATAACTGGTTTCGAGAATTTTGCCCTTGAGCGGCGTCAGTGGGTAAGCGGTCAAAAACAGCGTCACTTCAGCGCCTGGCTCCAGCGCAATCGCGTCGGCTACGGCCAGTTGAATCAGCATCGCCGGTTGCGTCGGATCAGCGACTTGCATGATGCGTTCGCCGGTCACCACCGGTTTGCCCAACCAGTCATTGGGGTCGCTGAACACCGCAACACCGCCTCTCGGCGACAGCACTTTGGTGCGCTTCAACTGCGCTGCGACCGCCGCCAATTCTGCGCGCCGTTGCTGCGAGCGGCCTTCAAGCAGGGTCAATTCGCTTTTGCTTTGCGGGTTGTCGAACGCGCGTTGACTGGCCGCCTGCAACTCGGCATCGGCCACCGCGACTTCCTTGCCGAGCACTTCGGCGCGACTGCGCAACGTGGTTTCGTCGAGGGAAAACAGCAGCGTGCCAGCATCGACCGGTTGATTGGGGCGAACCTCGATCTTCTCGATCACGCCATCAATGGGCGAGCTGATGATCTGTGCCTGGCGCGAGATGATTTCGGTCGGCGCCAGCGCGGTTTGCCGCACCGGCAACAGCAGCAGGGCACCGAGCACAATCGCGGTCAGCAGCAATTGTTTGCGACTGGGCCGCCAGCGATTGAAACGCTTGCGCTTGGTCAGCGCCGCCCAGCAATACGCCCAGGTACCGACCAGACCTTTGAGGTGCTGCCACAACACCGCCGGCGGTTCCTGCTCCAGCAGCAACAGCAGCAAACCGAGGCGCTGCTCATCGCGATCCTGGATCGGCACGCACCAGACGCCCGACGGCCACCATTCGCCCCAGCCTTCGGCGATGTCGGCCGGTGCGTCGACCGTTTCCTGCGTCAGCCATACCGGTTCGCCAGCAGGGACTTGCGTTGCGATCCAGCGACTGGCGCGGCGCAGCCACACCAGGTACGGCGAGTCTTCACTGGGCCGGGACAATCCCGAGACGTTCAACAATTCCAGTGATGATTCACGCTGGGCAAACACCAGCGCCTGATGAAATTGCAACAACGGATATAAGTCGTTGGCCATGCTGAATGCCAACGCGTTGAGCGAATCGGCCGCCATGGCCTTGTCGCGCAGCGCGTCGAGTTCGAGCAGCAGGTGAGGGTGCGGCAGTTGCTCGTTCATGGTCATGGTTGCGCAGCTTGATCAAATTGCGCCGTGCCGCTCATGCCCGCCATCAGGTCGGGATATTTGTTGTCGAGGCGCGCTTCGAGTTCGACGGTTTGTGCCACCGCATCGACGCGCGAGTTGATCCCGCTGACATGCGCGGGATAGGTCTTGCCGGTCTCATGAATGCTGACTTGCAGCGGCAGGCCAGGTTTCAGATTTTTCAGCAGATTGGACGGCACGTTCAAACGCACCTTCAGCGCGCCATCACTGACCAGATCAAACAACGGCGTACCGGCGGTGACGGTCTGGTACGGCTTGACGTACACCTTGGCCACACGCCCGGAAAACGGCGCAAGCACTTGGCAATAACTGCTTTGCGCGGCACCCATGGCCCGCGCGCCGTCGGCTTTTTGCACTTCGGTGTTGGCCATCGACACTTCGATATCGCCAACGGCATTGAGTTGGCGCAGTTGTTTTTTAGCCTCCAGATTCTGTTTGGCCATGGCCAGTTCCGCCGCCGCGACTTTGGCCCGTGCTTCGGCCTCGTTGCAGTTGAAGCGGGCGAGCAGTTCGGACTTGCCGACCTGTTCGCCGAACCCGGCTTTCAATTCGCCGAGGGTGCCGCTCATTTGGCTCGACAGCGTGGTTTCCAGCTCCGAAGCGAGCAACACACGAATGGCGCTCGCGCTTTCCAGGGACGGGGCCGAAGGTGCGTCTTCGGCGTGGGCATTGAGGATCAGACTGGCCAACAACAGAACCCCGAAACGGGGTTCAAGGGCGATTTTGCGCATTCGGCGTTCCTTGCGAAGTGACGAGCAGGCGTTGCTGTTCTTGTTGGTTCAGGGTGCGCTGGATTTCCCGCGACAGGGTCTTGATGTCGTGTTGGTCGATTTCCTTCGGCAGCACATCGAGGCCGACCGAGTTGTACATCCGCCCCCACGCCGCTTGAGCACTGGAGAACGCCGCTTCACGCTGATAACGCGAGAGCAGATAACGCCCTTCGGAGCGGATCACTTCCAGTTCCGAGCCAAGTGCGCCGGTCTTTGCGGCTTGCGCATAGTCGAGCAGGCTGCGGTCGACGCGCAGGCTGTCCTCGGCAAACTCCACTTCCTGACGCGCCAGTTGATAGCGCAGGGTGCCAACGCGCACTTGCGTGAGAATCGCCATCGACAGCGCCACGCGGCGGGTGTCATCGGTTTCGCTCTGGGATTTCTCCGCAGCATTGAGCGACGGCAGTTGCAGCAGGCGCAACAGGTTGGTCGACACTTGCAGGCCGGTGCTCATCCAGTCGTTGTTGTAGAGGTATTTGTTCGAGTCATATTTGTAGCCGAAATCGACGCTGACGTTCGGCCACAACTGCGCCTTGGCAATCTCCAGATCCTTCTGGTTGACGCGTTTGCGATACCACTCTTCCATGATTTCCGGGCGGTTCTCCAGCGACAGCTGTTCAAGTTGCGCCATGCTCTGACGCACTTCCGGCAGCGGTGGATCGGGCACATCAGCCAACACCATTTTCGAGCCCGGTGGCAGCGACATCAGCGCCGACAGTTCGGCCTGGGCGAACTCCAGATCCTGACGGCGCACGGTCAGCAGATAGATAGAGTCGAGGAGGGCGCGCTGGTAGGCGAGGATCTCCTGACGCGGCAACAGGCCCCGGGTTTCCGCTTCACGCGCGGAGGTCAGCGCGGTGTGGGTGCGCATCAGCAGTTTGTCGACTTCCGGCATCAAGCGTTGCGCGCCGAGTGCTCGCCAGTACGCGTTGCGCACATCCTGCAGGACGTTTTGCGCGACTTTGCGTCGACGCTCTTCGGCCATCAGGATCTGGTCGGATTTCTGTTGTGTGCGGTAATAGGCGACGCCGAAATCCAGCAGGCTCCAGCTCAGACCGAGGCCGTAGACTTCACGGTAGCGTTCCTCTGACGTCGATGGCCGCAAGCTGACCTGACGATCCTCGATGCCGATCGAGGTGCCGCCGGAGTCGTTGTTTCGTCCGGCATAACCGGCCGAGGCTACCAGCTTCGGCAGCATTTCATGACTGGACACGTCGCGCAGGTCTGAGGCCAGCGCGCTCTCCATCAGTTTCAGTCGATAGTCGAGGTTGTATTTCAGCGCTCGGGCTGCTGCGTCGTAAAAGGTGATCGGCGCTGTGACCGGTTCCTGCCCGGAGTACATGCGCGACTGATCGGCAATGATGCGTTGGCGGTTTTCCTCGTCGGTGGAAGGTTTTGGTTCCGTCGACGAACAGGCACTGAGCAGCAGTGCGGAGGCGATGGCGGTACTGAGAAGCCGGGTCGCGTTTTTACGCATGTTCATTCCTTTGCATTCTTGGAATTTATTCGGATCTGCTGCTGTTACCGCTGGGATTGCTGGTATGCAAGCGCTGGGCCGCGTGTCGCAGCTGCGCCGAGAAGCCTTTGCCGTGACGCGTTTCTGCGGGTTTTTCCGCGTGGATCGGATGTTTCGTCATGTTTGCCGGATCGAGCGCAAACAACGATGGATCACTGAGCAAACCGTCGGCGCTCAAATTAGTGCGACCCTGCCGGCCTTGCACCCAGAGCTGGTCGAACTCGCTGGCGCGGCGACTTTCGCGCACCGCTTGCGCCACGAATTGCCCCGGCACCAGACCCAAGCCGTTACCCAACGAATCAACCTCGAATTCCCCCACCGAGGCCAGACGCAAATTGCTGCCATCGACACCGTAGCTGGTCAGCTCGTTGACCTCGGCGTAACGCTCGACCACCGGGGTGATGAAGATTGCTGGTTGCGGATCGGGGATCAGGAAATCGCTGGAATCCAGATCACTGTCGCGACTGAAACGGTTGCCGCCATCCGGCGCCGGAATGAACGGCGTGGCGATGTCCAGGGTGATCACCAGTTCGGCCTGATCGCTGGCACCGGCGCGGTCATTGATGGTGTAGGTGAACACGTCACGCAGTACCCGGCCCAGTCCGGCTGCGGCGAGCACGTCCGGGTTGCTCTGATCGATGGTGTAGCTGTAGCTGCCGTCGGCGTTGAGTACGAGCGTGCCGTAGAGGCCTTTGATCGGTTGACCGATCACACCGTCCGCGCCTGAACCCGCTTCGGCGCCGGTGCGTACGCCAACCACGACCAAGCTGTCATTGGCATCGATGTCACCATCGTTGGGCAGCACGTTGCCGGTGGTTTGTGGCCCGGCGATCTGATCGCTGGCGAAGCCGCTGTCGTTGCGTGCAATCGGCGCATCGTTGGCGCCCTGAATGACCACGGTCAAACGCGCGTCGGCAGTTGCACCGGCGGTGTCGACCATGCGGTAGGTGAAGGTTTCGCTGAGGGTTTCACCGGCCGTGCGCAAGGCTTGAACAACCGGGTTGTTATTGTCGATGACGTAGGTGTAGCTGCCATCAGCATTGATCGTCAGTTGCCCATAGAGGCCCATCAATACTTGCCCGGCGCCTGCCGACTGACCGGCCTGATTGCTGACGCTCAAGACGTGTTTGCTTTCGCCATTGGCGACGCTGTCGACATCGCTGTCGTTGTCGAGCACGTTGCCGGTGGCGTTGCTGCCCGGAGTACCGTTGTTGACGCCGCCGGCTTCGACAGCCACGGATCCATCATTGACGGCGGTCGGCGTGTCGTTGCGGCCATCCACCGTCACGCGCAATTCGGCGGTGCTGGTTTCACCCCACTTGTCGACGATGGTGTAAGTGAACACCTCCGACAGGGTCTGGCCACTTTGACGCAAGGCTTGCACGGCGGCGAGGCTGTTATTGACGGTATAGGTGTAGCCGCCATCGGCGTTGAGCAACAGAGTGCCGTACTGTCCTTGCAAGGTTGTGCCCACGGTGCCGACCGTGCCGATATCGCTGGTGGTGCCGGTATGGATGCCGATCACCGTCAGCGGATCGCTTTCAGCATCGGTGTCGTTGTTGAGGACGTTGCCGCTCGGGTTGACCCCGGGTTGGTCGTTATTGACGCCGCCGGCCTCGACCGCCGTCGCTGTGTCGCCATTGGCCACCGGTGCCGAGTTGCGCCCGCGAATGATGATGTGGATTTCCGCCAGATCATTCTGCCCACCGCTGTCGGTGACCTGGTAGGTGAAACGCTCGTTGAGAAATTGCAGTGGCCCCAGCGCCAGAACGGTCGGATTACTGGAGTCGAGGTTGTAGGTGTAGCTGCCGTCTGCGCCGATGATCAACTGACCGTAGAGGCCGTTGATCAACGTGCCGTTGCTGTTGTCGGTCTCGGCATTGACGTCGGTCAGGGTGCCGTTGGCCCCTTCAGCACCGAAGCGGATACCGGTGACGGTTTTGCTGTCACCCTGATCGACATCGGTGTCGTTGGGCAGCACGTTGCCGCTCGGATTGACCCCGTTGTCATTGCCGTTATCGGCCACGGCGACAGCCAGATCGTCTGCCGCGACCGGGGCATCCCATGCGCCGTCGATGCGAATGCTCAGTTGCGCGGTATCAGTGGCACCGGCGATGTCGCGCATGCGGTAAGTGAAGGTTTCCACCAGCGAATTGCCAGCCTTCAATGCTTGAACCGCCGCCAGATTGTTATCTAGCACGTAGCTGTAAGTGCCGTTGGCGTTGATGGTCAGGGTGCCGTACAGACCGGCGAACGATTGCGTGACGCCAATGGTGGTGAACGTGCTGCCCGCCCCTTCGGTACCACTGCGAATGCCAGTGACCAGCATCGCGTCGTTGGCATCGACATCGTTGTCATTGGTCAGCACATTGCCGGTTGGATTCACCCCCGGCGTGCCATTGAAAGTACCGCCGGCCTCGACCGAAACGGTGCTGTCATCGGTTGCCAGCGGGTTGTCGTTGGCACCGCGAATGGTGATGGTCAGCGACGCGGTGCTGGTAGCGCCGGCAAGGTCGCGGATCTGGTAGGTGAACGTTTCGCTGAGGGTGTCGGCGTTACTGCGCAGTGCCTGAACCTGCGGATTGAAGTTGTCGACCAGATAGCTGTAACTGCCATCGGCATTCAGGGTCAGTCTGCCGTAGGTGCCATTCAATGCACTGCCGACCAGGCCCACCGAACTGCCTTGATTGAAGCCGACCACGCTGATGACTTCACCGTTGCCATCCACATCGGTGTCGTTGGTCAATACGTTGCCGGTCGGGTTGACGCCCGGCGTGGCGTTGTTCAATCCTCCGGCTTCGACGGCCGTGGCGGTATCGTTCTGCGCCACCGGCGCGTCGTTGCGCCCCTGAATATTGATATTCAGCGTAGCGCGATCCGTCGTCCCGGCAGCGTCGATGACTTCGTAGCTGAACGAGTCGAGGAGGCTGTTGCCAGCGCGCAAGGCCTGGACTTCAGCCATGTTGTTGTCGAGGCGATAGCTGTAGCTGCCGTCGGCATTCAGGGTCAGCCAGCCATAAGTGCCGCGCAGTTCGGTGCCCAAGGCGCCGGCGGTGCCGGTGTCAAGTTCGCTGCCGGTGCGCACCGAGGCGACCGCTTTGGTTTCGCCATAGTCATGGTTGGGCAGATCGCCAGGCACTTCGCCGCCGTCAACGTCGGTGTCGTTGTCCAGCACGTTGCCGACCGGATCCTGGCCTGGAAGCGAGTTGTTGACGCCACCGGCCTCGATGGCCAGACCGCTTTCATCGTTCGCTACCGGGTTGTCGTTTTGCCCACGGATCAACACGATGATTTCCGCCGAGTCGGTTTCCGGGGTCGCGCCAACGCCATCGCTGATGGTGTAGGTGAAGCGCTCCAGCAGCAGATCACTGCCACGGCGCAGGGCTTGCACGTCGGCGTTGTTGTTGTCGACTTCGTAGACATAACTGCCGTCAGGGAAAATCGTCAGCGTGCCGTATTGGCCAATGACCACCGTACCGCCAATATTCACCGCTAGATCGGTGCCCGTTCCGCCTTCGGGGCCAGACTTGACCAGGGTGACAGTGATCGGGTCACCGTCCGGATCATGGTCGTTGGCCGTCGCATCACCTGACGGATTGACCCCCGGGGTGGCGTTGGCGACGCCGCCGGCTTCAGTGGCGATGGCCACGACGTTCTGTGCTACGGGTGGGTCGTTGATGCCGCGCACGGTAATCACCAGTTGCGCGGTATCGGCCAGGCCGGTGGTGTCGGTGATGCGATAGGTGAAAAATTCGGTCAGCGTCTGGCCCTGGGCCAAGGCCTGAACCGCTGCGTTGGTGCTGTCGACATCGTAGAAATACGAGCCGTCCGCGCCGATGGTCAGCGTGCCGTAGAGCCCGACGGCCACAGTACCGTTGGCCGACGTGGTGCCGGTGCTAACGTTGCTCAGTACGTCGACGGCGGGGTTGTAGCTGGCTTCACTTTTGTTGATGACGCCATTGACAATCAACTGGCTGCTAGGACGATCGTTGTCATCAACGTCCTGATCGACGCCGTTGCCGCCGGGCTGATTGATGGTGCCGGGGCGACTTGGAAAAAGAATGACGTTGCCGCTCGGGTTGCTCTCCGCGGAGTTGGGGTTGGTCGATGCCGCTTGCGCTTCGGCAGCATCATCGCTGGCCACCGGGTTGTCATTAGCACCCTGAATCGTGATGCGCAGTTGCGCGACATCGTCCAGACCGCCAGTGTCGGTGAGGCGGTAGCTGAAGAATTCGATCAGTTGTTCGCCGGCACTCAAGCGCTGCACGGTGGTGTTGGCGTTATTGACCACGTAGGTGTAAGTGCCATTGGGGTTGATGGTCAACGTGCCGTACGCGCCGATGATATTGGTCGGCCCGCTGACCGCCGTGAAATTACCCGTACCAGCTTCGGCCGCCGCACGGATACCCGTCACGGTGCGGGTTTCGCCATTGGCCACGCTGTCGACGTCTTGATCGTTGGTCAACACGTTGCCGGCGGCAGGGCTGCCGGGGGTGCCGTTGTTGATGCCGCCAGCCTCAACCGCCACGCCGTCGTCATTGATGCCCAGCGGCGTGTCGTTGGCGCCCTGAATGGTTACGGTCAACACGGCGGTTGACGTCGCCCCGGCAAGGTCGGCAAGCACGTAATTGAAGGTGTCTTGCAGGGTCTGGCCGGACAGCCGCAACGCCTGCACGGTGGCATTGTTGTTATCGACGACATACTCGTAGGAACCGTTGCTGCCGATGAGTAATTGGCCGTACAGACCGTTGACGACCACCACGCCGTTGCTCGGTATCGGGATCCCGGCGCCGGGGCCAACCGACACTACCTGCAGCGAATCGGCGTTGGTGGCGATGTCGACATCGGTGTCGTTGTCCAGCACATTGCCGCGCGGGTCGACGCCGGCCGAGGCGTTATTGGTGCCGCCGGCTTCGATGGCTGTGGCGCTGTCGTTGACGCCGACCGGGTTGTCGTTGACCGCAGCGAGGACGATTTGCAGAGTGTCGGTGTCGGTCAGTGCATCCGCTGCCGTACCGGGAATACCGTCGCCATCCGCATCGCCGTAATTGCCACGGTCATTGCTGATCACGGTCAGGGTGTCGATGCCGTTGAAGTTGGCGATGCCCAGATAACGCAAACCGGCCAGCGCGGTGTTGATGTCGGCGAGGTTGCCGGTCAGGGTCAGGGTAGCGGTGTTGGCGCCAGTGACGGTCACGCCCGGCACGGTTGCACCGAGGAACAGCGTGCCCTGCGTCACTTGCAGGATCACACTGATCGCACGGTCGTTGACGTTCGGATCGCGGTTGGCGTCGACGTCGGCAACGCTGATGCCGCCGATCGCCAGCACGATATCTTCCTGACCGTTTTGCGTGCCGGGCAGGGTGTTGACCGGCGCGTCGTTCTGTTCGACATAACCGGCGTTGGCGCTTTGCGCGGCAGCATCGCCGAGGCTGATGGTGATCTGACCAAGAGTGCCAGCATCACTGTCGACACGCACGCGCAAATCACCGATCGGTTGCGGATAGCTGACCAGGCCGGCCGGCACATCAATGCGGAACACGCCCAGCGGCAGCACGCCGAAACGGTACTGACCGTTGGCATCGGTGAGGGTGGAGAAAATCAGGTTGTCGGCAGTGGTCGCCAGATTGCCATCGGCACCGGCCCACGTCAGGGTCACGGTTTGTCCGGCGAGGCCTGCGCCGTCCGGTGTGGCGCTGGCGGTCGGGCTGGCGGTGTCGTTCCACAACGTGCCGCTGATCACGCCGAGCCCGGCGTTGTCGCGCAAGATGTATTGGTTCGGACCAACGGCGCTGCCGTCACGTTCGCCGGTAGTGGTGCCGTCGACGCCGACGCTGTTGCCGCCCCAACTGGTGAAATCTTCCGGCAGGCTGCTCCACGTTAACGTTGCGTTGCTGCTGGCGACGATGGTCGAGTTGGGCAGGGTGACCTGATAACGCACCTGAATCTGCGCGCCGACGTCGAGCTGGTCAAAATTGACGCTCAAACCGCCGCTGGTACTGAAGCTCACACCCGCCGGCAAATTGCCCGGGCCGTAGGTCACGCCGTTAATGCTGATACTGACCAGCGTGTAGTTGCTGCCGCCGGCAAAGCTGTCGCTGACTTGCGCGTCGAATGCGGGCAGGCCGCCGTTCTGGGTGAAACTCAGTTGCACCGTGGCGTTGCCGGTGGTGCCGGTTGGATTGGGGTCGAACGCAACGATCTGTTTGTCGAGGCCACTGAAGCTCGGTTCGACGATGCGCTCCAGCACCGTGTCGCTGACAGCCCGTCCACCGCCGTTGACGATTTCCCGGGCTGTTGCACCCAACTGAACGCCGGCAACGTTGCTGGCAATGTTGGTGACCCTGACGTTGAACTCAATGGAAACACCTTCCAGATCGTCATCGTCGCCGGCGTTGACCACGTTGCCAAGGTTGAACGTCACCACCTGGCTGCCGTCGGGATTGGTGATCACGGTCACGCGGCTCGGGTCGAACACGCCTTGCGGGGCGGCACCTGAAAGATTGGCGGTAATCGGCAAGGCTTCCGGGCTGTTTTCGTTGCCATCAATATTCAGCGTGCCCCCGACGATCAGGTTGGCATCACTGCTGAGCCCACCGTTGGAAATAAAGGCGATGCGCAGCGCATTGACCAAGGCGTCCGGGGAGATGAATTGCAAGCCGTTGGCCAGGGTGATCTGTATCTGGTAATTGGGGTTGTCACCCTCGGGCACGACCACCACGACACGGTAGCGGATGACTTCGCCGACCGTCACTTGCTCGACAATTGCAGTGGTCGGCGAGGGCGCGGCGGTGTCGGGCAGACCGCCGACCCGGGAAATCTCGATGGCCTGGGCCACAGGGATAATCAATGTCGAGAGGTTGCGATAATCGTTGAGTGTGCCGCCATTGAGTGTGCCGTCGACACCGGTGCGCTCGCCGGCATTGGCGCCATCAAGGCTGGTCCACTGCACGCTGGCGACGTTGGCGATATTCGATTGCGCAGCAGCGCTGGCGTTGACGACGCCCGACAGGCGCAAGACGATGCTGCCACCCTTGGCGATGTCGATATTGGCGCCGTTGGCGGTCACCAACTGGCCATTGATAATCTGGAAATCGACGCCGCCGTTGTTGGTGGCGCCGTTCTGATACAACACGCCCACCAACGTCACGTTGCTCAATTGGGTCGGCAGGTTATCGAGAAAACTGATATCGAACGCGGTGAAATCGTTGCTGCCATTCCCATTGCTGATGGTAATGGTGAACGTCACCGTATCGCCCTGATCGTAACCACCGAGGCCAGAGGTCGAGGTGATCACCTGGTTGATCTGCA
The DNA here is from genome assembly GCF_902706155.1 of Pseudomonas sp. 18058. NCBI lineage: Bacteria > Pseudomonadati > Pseudomonadota > Gammaproteobacteria > Pseudomonadales > Pseudomonadaceae > Pseudomonas > Pseudomonas sp. 18058. The sequence goes on along the minus strand of NZ_CACSJY010000004.1, from coordinate 156,090 downwards.
GCGTTGGTTCGCGCACGGTCACAGTGGGCTGGCCACCAGTGAGCGCGACGTTACGATCCTGCGCGACCGTGCCATTCGGCGTGCTGCCATCAGGGTCGCTGTAGGTCAGTTGCGCATTGTTTTGCAGGGAGACGTTGGCCTGGTTGGCGATGACGTTATTGGCCACCAGTTGCAGGCGAATCACAAAGGTGTTGTTGCCAGTCACGTTGTCGGCCGAAACGCTGGACACGCTGAAGGTCCAGCGCGCATCGACGCCGTCACCGCCCAATGCGCCGCCGACACCGGCGAATCCGCTGATAAGCACGCTGCCGGCGAAATCGGCACCGAGTGCGCCGCTGCCCGCGCGGGTGGTGATGATCTGATAACCGAGGCCGCCGTTGAAACTGGTGTCCAGACGCATGCCCGGTGGAATCAGATCCTGAATGCGCAGGTTCTGCGTAGTGCCTTCGGGCAGGCTGATGACGATGTCGTAACGCATGCTTTCGCCGACCACCAGATCGCTGCCAGTGGTGTGTGTGGCGCTGGAATCGCCGTTATCCAGCGAGCCGTCGGCGAAGCCTTTTCTGATCACCGGCGCGGCGATTTGCTGGTTGGCCAGATCGGTCAGATCGGTCGGGGTGAAATCGGTGCCATTGTTGACGCTCGCGTAGTTGTTCAGAGTCGCACTCGATTGCAGAGTGCGATTGGCTTCGATGGTGCTGCTGACCACCACGTCATAACTGATCACCACGACGTTGGCGCCGCTGGTGTCAGCGGCGGTGCCGGCGCGTCCGGCGAGCAAAGTCGCCTGTCCGCCGGCATCGAGGAAGGTAATCTGGTTGCCGCTGACGCTGTAATCAGTGCCGAGTACCAACAGGGTGCCGTCACCGCGATAAATCTGCAGATTGGCCGCGGCCAGACTGCCGCCAACAAAACTCAGCCCCGTGGGCAGGGTGATGCTGGTGCCGACATCGAACGCGCCGCCGCCACCGGTGTTTTCAATCGCAGTGACCAGGCGCAGGCGATCAGCGCCGTCAATGTTGCTGATGTTGCCATCGACGGCGGCCAGGTTGGTGACGCTGCCATTGAATGGTACGCCGGTGCTGCCCGGTGGATTCCAACTGCCGGTGGTGCCGGTGACGGTACCGTTGGTGCCTGAAACCACGCCGTGTTTGATGTTCAACACTGGCTCTGCGACGGAAACGATCGCCACCACGTCCGAAGAAATCAACGTGCGGTCGGTGAGGGTGGTTTGCTGGGTCGATTGCGCCAGCACATCCAGCGAGCGCTGGTCGGCAAATGGTTGATCGCCGACGCGCACGGTAAAGCGAATGACGATGCGGCTGCCGGTGGTGGTGTTGGTGGCAAAACTGCCGAAGTCGAACACCACGGAATTGCCATTGGCGCTGGTCACGCTGACGACGCCGCCGGCATTGGTATTGCCCGGGCCCAGTTGCCACTGACCGACATCGCTGCCGCTGCCCCAGGTCACGCCGTTTACGTTGAACAGCGGCAACGGCAGATACGCGGTGATTTTGAATTGCTCGTAGTCACCGGTGACCAGGTCATAGCTCAGCTCGAACGTCACTTCATCGCCCGGACGCAGTTCGCCGTTGCCGGGTGGTGTGCCGTTATTGACCTCGACCAGACTGATGTCGACGGTACTGGTCGGAATCACGCTGGTGGTCGAGGAACCGTCGGTTTCGCTCTGACCGGTCAGGTTGAACTGATCCACCAGCAACGTGCCATCGACGGTGGCCGTGTTGCCCAGCTCATCGCCTTCATTGATGTCCGGTTGCGGGTTGCCCGACGGTGGCTTGTAGGTCTGACCGACCACGGCCGAATAGCTCAATACCGCGAGCACGGCGCCTTGCAGCGTGTCGTCGAAGGCCAGATCGCCGTTGAGCCAGCCGCGAATATTATTCGATGAATTACGCAGCGACTGGCCGATGTCGAACACGATCGAGGTGCTGCCGTCAGCGTTGGCCACTGACGTGGTCACCAGGTTAATGGTTTGCGCAACGCCATTGATGGTGACAGTGACGGTCGGCGTGCCGCTCAGGGTCTGGCCGTCGCTGAGTTGATCGCGCACCACGAGTTGGCCTTCGTTGAAGAAGTCCTTGCCGAAGGCGAAGTAGTCGGAAATCGCCACATTGAGGCTGTATTGCAGCGTGTCTCCGGGGCTGATGCCGACGTGGCCGATATCGGTTTGCATCGACACGGTTTTCAGCAGCGTGATCGACTTGGCCACAAACTGTGTGCCCAGGCCGGTGCCGCTGAAATCAATGGTGGTGTTCGGTGCGGTCACGTCGCGCGGATCAAGCGGCGTCCATTGCCCGGACGCGGTCGGAGGGCCCATGGTGATCGTGACAGCATCACCGGTGACCGGGTTGATCACTGGCTGACCGTTGGCATCGACTTCTGGTACGTAAAACGCAACCACGGTGTCGGTCTTGCCGGTGAGGGTGGCGTACTCGACCGTGAACGAATTGATGTACACGTCGTTCGCGGCCAGCAACACGGCAATTTGCGCAGGATTGCTGACCACGGTGCCGTCGTGCAGGGTGATCGACGCGAGACGGCCACCGGCCCCCGGGGTAATCGAATTAACCTGAATGTTGTCCGGCAGCGGTTGGGTGATGACCACATTGGTCAGGGTCTGCCCCGGCGCGGGTGTGGCCGACAACGTCAGCGTGCGCGCGTAGTTGGGGCCGCTGACCGTTTCGCCTTCGGGAGCATTGATGATTTCACTGACGGTGATGACCGTCGGATGCACGACAAACGCTGCGGTACCGGCCTGAATCAGGCTTGGGTCGTTGGTCGGATTGTCCAGCGCATCGTTACCGAACTCGAAGCCACCGCTGGCACGCAAGGTCAGATCCGGCGTGCCGTTGGAAAACGAGGTGTCAGCCAGATTGCTCAGGCTGGCGGTGACCTGCACGCTGATCAGCGGTTGCTGGTTGGTAACACTGGCAAACGGCAGTTCGATCACCACCAGTTTGTCGCCGGCGCGCATGCCGTAGCTGGCGGCATTGATGATCAGAAAGTTGCCGTTGGCGTCTTTTGCCAGCGGGTGGGTCGCGTTGCCATTGGCGTCAAACGTCAACACTTGGGCGGTCAGGTTCTGACCAAGGAACGTGGCGGAAATGAAGTTGACGCCGTCATCGCCGTCCTTGCCGGTGGCCGGCATGGCCAGGTTGATGAAGGGCGCGAAACCGGTCTGGCCCGAGGTATTGCTGAAATTCACGGTAAAGGTGAACCGCTCGCCGATCAGTACATCGGTGCCGGCGGTGGTGACGGTCGCAGTGGGCGCAGCGTCGGCCAGCAAACCATCGAAGTGGCTCATGGCCAGGCCGCTGATGGCGATGCTCTTGTCGATGTCGCCGACTTTGGTTTCCAGCGTCCAGTCGCCGCCAGCCTTGGCACTGCCGGTGTCATTGCTGGAGGCACCGACGTCGGCACCGGTCCAGCGCGCCAGTTCGGTGACCAGGGTTTGCCCGGCAGCACCGGCACCAACGTCGCAGCCGTATAGCTGAATGTCCGCGCCCTGGGTCAGGTTGCCGCGCCATTGTTCGAGGGTTTTGCTGAGGGAGTCGACGTTGTCCGAGGTAATGGTGCGATTGCCGAGGGTGAACTGGCCGGATGCGCCGTGGGACATCACTTGTATTGAGTCGACCTTGCCCAGTTGCGCCAAAGCGGCAGAAATGGCGGCGAGACCGTCTTCGCCGACGTTGACCACAATCGCCGTGACATTGCCGGGCAATTGCGCCAGCAGTTGGTCGCGGTTTTCGATTCGACTGTCGATCACCAACAGGCTGCGCGCGGCAGAAGGCGCCTGTTCTGGCGTGGCGCGGGCTTCGGTGGGCGTGGCATGCGGGACTTGTGCATCGACCGCTGCCGGCGGCGCAGCAGGGTCGCTGTGATGCTGGTCGACAGCGGCAGACGCGGCGGCGCCGTCAAAGAGAATCCTTGGCTCCAGCGCAAGGGCCTGACGTTGTGGGCGCAAATGGGAGCCAAACTGCGAACGAGGAGACTCTTGCATCGTTTCCATACCTCTAACTGCGTGGTCAGAAATTTCGTCCGTATCAAGTCCCTTACGAACAGATTCAGCGTAGGACTTTTCTTGTGCTTTTCCAGTCTGTTGGCGAAATACCTTATAGCTAAAAGAATCGGCTGCCCCTACGTGCGCATGCGCAAAAAATCAAGGTGGATTTGAGGAGATTTCCTATAGCGCCCCGACCGTTGCAGCGCGGAAGATCCGCGCCCGCGAATGAACAGACGGGCCCGCGAAATCGGTGATGCAGCAGACCGTGAGGGACAAAAGGAAAAAATATCCAAGTTCTGAGCGATGAAAATATCCAACTTTAGGAAATTTCCTACAGAGTCGATTGATCACAGGCGCTAGGTTTTAAGTGAACTGCCGACCTGTTCGGTTGGAAGTTGATACTTATAAAACAACCACTGCCTATCGCTATGGATATAACAATGAATCACTTCAAATCTGTATTACTTGCGGGTGCCATGTTGCTGTCTTCTACCGTTTATGCGGAAGGCGGCGGTGATCGGACGTTTGCCCATATCGAAGAGCTGATGCGCATGCAACAAGCGTCGGCCATGATGTTGACCGACATTGAGAAAATGCCGAAAAAAGATCAGGCCCCCATGGTGGGTGAACACATGAAAATGCTTGGCGATGTGATGGATCAGTTGAGCAAAGCCACGCCCGACACCGCCATGTCCGACAAGGACAAGATGGTCTGGATGCAAAAACATCAGGCAATCGTTGCCGATGTGTTGAGCCAGATGCGCCGCGAGCACGCGATGATGTTTTCGCTTAGCCATAACCTGAACTGACGACGGCTGCGGTTTCGCCCGAGCATTTCGCGGGCGAGACCAGCGCTTCGCTTGACTTCATGCTTGCAATGACCTGATCCGGTAAAAGATCCCGCCTCAAGCCATGCTTTCTGCATGGCATTCATGTTCCCATTGAAACAGTTTTGGCGCTGGGTCGAAAAATCGGCCTGGTGTTGAATGAGTTGTGCCGAGGGATTTCGGAAATTTCCTACAGCGTCTGGTTTTTTTTATCGATAAGTTGAACCGGTTCTTCAGCTAAATAAAAAATAATCAAGCCTTGCGGAATACCCAATGATTTCAGAATGCACGTTGTTATCGAACTTGATCGAAGGCGATCAATATGCCTTCAACCAGTTTGTAAAACGGCATCAGAGCCGTATGGATGCAACGGCCCGAGCGATTGTCGGCCCGATGCTGGCGGATGATGTCGTACAGGATGCCTGGTTGAGTATTTTTCGTAACATCAAGTCTTTCGAGGGCCGCGCGAGCCTGCGTACATGGTTGTTGGTGATCACCGCAAACATGGCCAAGGCCCATTTGCGAAAGTCGAGAAATGAACTATCCCGCATCCCCCGCAATGCGTTGAAAGTTGTATCCGCAGAGGAACAGGAAGAACACGGCGCCAGTGTGTTGTGGCACGACGAAACGCCAGATGCTCTACTGGCTCGAGATCAAAAGTGCGAGGAACTGGAGGCGGGATTGCAAGCATTGCCAAAACGCCAGCGCGAGGTGGTTTACCTCTATGATTATCAGGGTATGGCGATGAACGATATTGCCCACCGGCACGGTATTACGCAGGGCAATGTCAGGGTGCTGCTGCACCGCGCGAGGGCGACATTGTTGTCGGCAATGGAACGGCGCGAGTGAGCGCAGCCAGTCTGCCCAATCACCTGGCAGGGGCGCGTAACTGCACCACGAGCGTCGACCACCGGAGAACGGGCCATGTATAAAGTCATTGTTGTAGACGACCATCCTTTCGTGCGCGCCAGCGTCAAGGCGCTGTTGTCCCAGGACGGCTTCGATATAGTCGGCGAAACCGGCAACGGCCAGGAAGCGATCCGCTTGGTGCGTGACCTGCAGCCTGACTTGATCGTGCTGGATATCGGCATTCCCGATCTCGATGGTTTTGAAGTCATCAATCGGTTGTCCGGCCTCAGTCGTGCGGTGAAGGTGCTGGTGCTCAGCACACAGTCGCCCGAACAGTTTTCGATTCGTTGCAAACATGCCGGTGCGGCGGGTTATGTGTGTAAAAACGATGAATTGGCCGAATTGTCGAAGGCGGCCCGCGCCGTCATGAGTGGCTACACTTATTTCCCGAATATCGCCTTCAGTTCCGTGCGCAAGCTCGACGGTGACGCCGACGAGCAACAACGCCTGGGAACGGTGTCTGATCGCGAAATGCGGGTGCTGCAGCAGTTGGCCAAAGGTTTTAGCAACAAGCAGATTGCCGACACCATGTTTCTCAGCAACAAGACCATCAGTACCTACAAAAGCAGACTGCTGGAAAAACTTGAGTTGAAATCGGTCGTGGAACTCGCCGAACTGGCTAAACGCAACGGTTTGATTTAGCGCGCAAGCGCTCGGAGCGGATGAGAGCACTCCTGATACGCTTTTTTGTAACTGTTCAATTGTTGGCCGGATGCGCAGTCGTATGCCAGGCAGCGCCCGGCGGCGAAATGCGTTTGTTCGGACGTTCCGCTGTCGTTGGATATGAGGCCCACCTCAGCGAGGCGGATCATCGGTGGTTGGCGCAAAAACGTGTTTTGCACATCGGTGTGTCACTGCCCGATTACCCGCCGCTCGATATCATTTCCAACAACCGCGACTACGAAGGGATCACCGCCGACTTCACGAGCCTGCTGGGCCAGTTGCTCGGTGTGCAAGTTGAAGTCAAAGACTACCCGTCCCGTAACGCTGCGATCGAGGCGCTCAAACGCGGTGACGTCGATGTGCTCGGCACCGCCAACGATTTCGACGTGGCCGACCCGGATCTGGTGTTATCCAGACCCTATGCCAATGATCAGCCGACGCTGGCCACGCGCCTCGGTGAAGACGTCGTATACCCGGTCGATCTGGCGGGGGTGCGGGTGGCCACGGTTTATCACTACCTCCCTACGCGCGCGATCCGCGAGGTTTATCCCAAAGCCTCCTTGCATTTGTATCCCTCGACGCTGAGCGCCATGGGAGCAGTGGCGTTTGGTCAGGCGGATGTGTTCCTCGGCAACGCCATTGGCGCCCATTACCTGGTCAACCGCAACTACCGGGGGATTATGCGGCTGGTGAATTTCGCTCATCTGGATACTGCCAGCTTCTCTTTCGCGCTGACGCGTTCCAATCAGACACTGTTGCGCTTGGTCAATGAGGCGCTGGAGGCGATCCCCAAAGGCGAGCGGATGACTATTCTGCAGCGCTGGGGCGCTGATGAAATCAGCATTCCCGGTGAGCAACGCCTGCAACTGAGCGCTACTGAACAGCACTGGCTCAAGCACCACCCCACCGTCAGGGTGTTGATCGACGACAGCCTGTTGCCGTTCACATACCTGGATGAGTCCAATCGCTTTCGTGGGCTTAGCGCCGACGTACTGGACAACGTCAGTCAGCGCACCGGGCTGAAGTTTGAAATCAAGACCGTACACGCTCAGACAGACTTGGCCGCTGCGTTGAACCGCGGTGAGGCCGACATGCTGGCGGCGTTTTCTTCCGGTCAAGAGCAGGGCGTGTCCTTGAGTTTGACCCGACCATACTTCACGACGTCATTCGTACTACTCAGCAAAAATGCATTGAACAGCCCGGGGGCGCTCGATGAGCTTAACGGGCAAACGGTGGCGTTTACCGATGATCGCTACCTGCGCAGCTTTTTGACCCAGCACTACCCGACGATTCACAGGGTCGAGACCGCCAGTACGTCGCAGGCATTTACGATGGTCGCTGAGGGGCACGCGCAAGCGGCTATCAGCTCGTTGATCAGCGCGCGTTACTTGTTGTCCCGTGATTTCAAGGATCGCCTGAAGATCACCTCAACCGTCGGCACCTCGCGCTCGCAGATCGCGTTTGCAACAACCACCGAAGCGCCTGAGCTCAATTCGATACTGAACAAAGCCTTGCTCAGTATCCCGCCCGGCGAGATGGATAAGCTGGCTGAGCGCTGGCGCTCCGAGGTGGTCTTCCAGGACAGTTACTGGCGGCGTCATCGCGGGCTGATCATTCAGGGTTTCATCATTGCCGGTGTTCTGTTGCTCGTGGCAATTACCTGGATTACTTACTTGCGTCGCCTGGTGCACCGGCGCGAGCAGGCCGAGCGAGCGCTCAGCGATCAGATGGAATTCATGCGGGTGCTGATTGATGAAACGCCCCATCCGATTTACGTGCGTGATCGTGAAGGCAAACTGATTTCCTGCAACGCCAGTTATCTGGAAGTGTTCGGGCGGGAAATGGAGCAACTGTTGGGCAAGCGTCTGGTTGACAGTTCGGAATTCAGCCCGGCTGACGCCAGATTATTCGACAAATCCTATCAAGACGTCATGCTCCACGGTCGGGCGGTGATCGGCGACCGCTTGCTGACGCTGGCCGATGGCAGCACGCGCACGGTCTATCACTGGGCATTGCCCTATCGCGGCAGCAGCGGCATGGTCAGTGGATTGATCGCAGGTTGGATCGACGTCAGTGATCGCAAGCGACTGCTCGATGAGCTCAAGGAGTCCAAGGAAGAAGCGGAAAGCGCCAACCGCGCAAAAACCACATTTCTCGCGACCATGAGCCACGAAATCCGCACGCCGATGAACGCGGTGATCGGCATGCTCGAACTCGCCATGAAGAAGGGCGATCAGGGCATCATGGACAGGCTGGCGCTGGACGTCGCCTCTGGCGCGGCGCGGGATCTGCTGGATCTGATCGGCGGAATTCTTGATATCGCGCGCATCGAGGCCGGCAAGTTGACGCTGACCCCGGAGCGCGCGCAGTTGCGCAACATGATCGAATCCACCGTGCGAATCTTTGACGGTCTGGCGCAACAAAAAGGCATCGCACTGGTGCTCGATGTGCAGGAGACCAGCGATCACGACGCCCTGCTTGACCCGCTGCGCCTCAAGCAAGTGCTGTCCAACTTGATTGGCAATGCCATCAAGTTCACCGAGACGGGCGGGGTGCGGGTCAGCTATCGCAGCCGCCAGTCGGACGATGGTTTGCGTTTGCAAGTCGAATTTGACGTCAGCGACAGCGGCATAGGTATATCCGCCGAGGATCAAGCACGTCTGTTTACGCCGTTTTCCCAGGCCCGCGGGAATCGCAATGCGGCGCGTACAGGCTCGGGTTTGGGGTTGGTGATTTCACGGTCATTGTGCGAAATGATGGGCGGAACGCTAAGCCTTTCCAGTCAAGTCGGGCAGGGCACGTGCATCAGCGTCCGGCTGGATTTTCCGCTGCTGGAACCGGAAGAACCGCGCGACATCAAGCCAGAATCACCAGCGCCCGCCGGTGCCCGCTTACGGGTGTTGGTGGTGGATGATTACCCGGTCAATCGCATGTTGTTGTCGCAGCAACTGGAATACCTCGGGCATCGGGTCGAAGAAGCGGTTGATGGCGTTCATGGTCTGCAGGTCTGGGGGCGCAAGCAGTTCGATGTGGTGATCACCGACTGTCATATGCCCAGAATGACCGGTTACGAACTGGCCAATGCCATTCGCAAGGATGAGCAGCAACGCAACGTGAAGGCGTGCCTGCTGCTGGGCTTCACGGCCAATGCGCTACCCGAGGAACGTTTGCGTTGTCAGGCGGCCGGCATGGATGGCTGCCTGTTCAAACCGATCACGCTGCATGATCTGCAACAACGCCTGAGCGGCGTCGAACCGCCATTGCAATCGCCGCACCCCGAAGAAGATGAAGACGACTCTGGCGGCGGGGACTGGGGCGCATTGCTGAAGCTGACCGGGGGCAACGAACAAGTGGCTCGTGGTCTGCTGATGGACTTGGCGCGCAGCAATAAAGAAGATTTGGCTCTGCTGCAAACGTTGCAGGAACCGTTGAACCTGAATGCCTTGCAGGATCTGGCACACCGCGTCAAAGGCGGGGCGCGCATCATCAAGGCATCGCGTTTGATGGAGGCGTGTGAGGCAATGGAGTCCGTCAATGACAGTGCTGAACGCGCCCAGGTATTGATGGCTGCCGCGCAATTGCGTCACGCCATGATGCAATTGCGTGAAAACCTTGAGCGGCAGATTGGCTAAGAAGCGGTTTGCCGTGTAGGGTCGGGGGCGCTCATCAAGAGCACCGTGTTAAAGAAGGAAAGGAATGCATATGAAACGCCGCAGGAACGGGTTTTGAAAGCGACTCGAATAATGGCTGCACTGCTGTTTTTGCTGGTGGCTGGCTGTGGGAGTAATCAGGATTTCGATTACAACGAACAGGTCATGACGCAATACGTCTCGCACCGCGACAAGGTCAATGAAGTCCAGCAGCGCGTTGACAGCGGGGAATTCACTTACGACTACTATTCGTTGAAATATCGCACCATGCAGCGGTTGAGTGACGGCGCGCGGCAAGCCATGGCCGATATCGACAACATCCCGCACGGCGCGAATGCCAACGCTTTTTCACTGGCCCTGAGTCGTTATTACGAGACCGAAGCGCTTTATTATTTAAGGGTCAAGCGATACATCAAGAAGACCGGCAACTTCAACGGTGTGCAGTTGCTGATGGGCATCAACACCTCTTACGGCAAACTCTTGCAGCTCTCCCGTCAGGTTGATCTGACCCAGCGTGAATTTCTTCAATCGGCAGGCCTCAGTTCGCCCACCGAGTCATCCTGAACGGCACTGATTCGGATCACTGTCAGCAGGTATCATTTCGCCCGCGCAAGTGCTTGGTTTAGTGCCTTCAGTACTGGTTTGGCACCTTCGATTTTCAACCGCGCCTGAAAGATCCTGCGCACCTCGTCACCGCTGTGCGCGAGCAACTTGACGGCACGTGTGCGCTCGCTTTCCGTGCCTTTGTTCATCAGCAGACGCAGGTGCGGCAGCTTGAACGGCAGTGGCAGTGCAATCACCTGTGACGCCGCGACGATGCGCACTCGGCGATCGCCCGTCACGGCAAGCCTGACCATGATGTCGGCGAAGGTTTCGGCCAGCAACGGGTGAGCGTCGAAAACCTTGAGCAATGACAAGCGCCCGCTGATTGATAGCTCGTCGATCAGGCGGCGGGTCATGCGCGGATTGTTCAGCACAAAGTCCGTGAAATCAGGCCATTCAAGCAGGCCATCGAAATCGCGCCAATACAGATGATCCCGACGTTCCAGCACCACGAGCAAGGCGTCCAGAGGCGGGCGCTGATCCGCAGCCAACAGACTGTTCAGCAATTGGAAATTCCAGCTCGGCGGCATGGACGCACGGCAATGAGCGCCCCTCTGCGTACAGGTAGTGCTAAGCGCATCCACCGTCAGATACAGAAACCACTCAGGTGCCTCGGCAATTCGGCGCAGGTGAATGCCCTTGCAGGCAGCGCTGAACACTTTACCCAGGCGTACCAACTTCAATGCATGCGCCTCGTTGGCGAACGCGTAAAGCCGGGCGCGAGCGCGGGATGCGGACTGAATCCGTTGCTGATATTTCTGCGCAAACATGGGCGGCGAGCGCCACCAGCTGGAAATATCGGGCTGGCAGAAAATGGCATTCGCCGCTCCGGCATCAACGTCATGCAGCTTGTCCAATACGTCCTCAGCGTTGCCGGTCAAGACATAAATCACAGCTTGCACGGCCAGACCGGGAGACAGCAGATCCAGCACTTCCAGACTTCGAACGGTGTGTCTGGCGAAGGGGCAGGTCAGATTGGCGGTGTTGAACGTTTGCAATGAAGTGAATGGCATGGAGGGCTCGGAAAGAAATCTACGCCTGCAACCTATTGCGCCAGCTGTTTCGTCAACGATGAGCGCAAATTGCGAGGCAAATCCGAGTCAGTTTCCGCAAGGTTTGCATGGGTGGCTGTAGGAAATGTCCTGTTTTTCCATCCGAGAGCGGCGTGGTTTGCCTTGTGACACGACTCCAATACCGCGACCAAAATGAAAACGGAAAAATAGGAAATTTCCTACAGATCTACTCAGCCTATTTGATTATTTTCCTATACCTGCGACTGCCTAATCAGGCGTAGACCTCTCTTTCAGCCTCCCATTGGGAGGTTTTTTTTGAACAGCACTTTTATGACCGCCAGCCCTTCGAGCGGAACAAAAAAGGAGCATCACCATGCGTACTGAACCAGGCTACATACGTCATCGCAGTCGACCTGAGCATTCTCCCGAGTTCACCATCGACGTTGCGTACGAAGTTGTTCGTGAGCATGAGAACGATCCGTTCATGCACCTGACCGTGCGCAGCGACGTCGCGGGTGTGATCACCCATGACGAGTGCAAGCTCAGCCGTCAGTCTTCACCGTGCATTGCCAAAGTCATCAACTTCATCGCGCGCAACCGCGGCATCGCCGAGGCTAATCTGCTGACGGCAGAGCATTCGGAGGTTATTCGCGTCAACAAGGACATCGACGAGCGTTTCGCGGAGTTTCGCCGCGCCTTTGAAACGAGCTGCTCGGCGTATGACAGCTTTGTGCCCGGCCGCCTGCACCGCGCCAACCAGAATCCGCTGGACGGCCAGCCGCCATACTGCGTCGATCTGCATTACACGATCGTGCATGACGCCAAGGAAGGTTCGGTGGTGCAAATGCGGCTGGCGGGAGAGGTCGGCGGCAAGCGTTTCGAAGAGTCATTCAGCCTGCCGCGCAGCAGCGCCTACAACTTCGGTAGCGTTGCCACGCGTGTCGCCCATAAACACGGCATGCCGCGCGATAACGGCTTGATCAAGTACAACCACAAACTCTACGACCTGATGTACGCCGACATCCGCACCCGCCTGGCGGCGTGCAGCGAAGGTGCCTGAACCTGGACGCCTTTGGGGTGAGGGAGGCAAGCTCCCTCGCCCCATTTACAGGGTGGTGAGCAACCAGGCACCCGCTGCCGCGCAGATGAAGCCCAGGCCGCGCAGCATGCGGGCGCCGGTGTTGAGTTTGAGGATCAGCACGGCGCCAACGGCACCGATCACGTGCAGGCAGGCCGTGGTAGTCAGGAACCCGGCGGCGTAGGCGAATTTGTCGTCCATCACTGGCATTTCGTAGCCATGGGCGTAGCCGTGGAAGATTCCGAAGACACCGACACCGATGGCCGCCACGGGCACAGCGAAGGTCTTCTGCATGCCGATGGCCAGTCCCAGCAGAACAACCGACAACGACACGCCGATCTCACTGCCCGGCAGGTTCACCTGATCGAACCCGAGCAATCCGCCGAGCAACATGCAGCAGACGAAGGCGCTGGGCACGATCCAGATCGCCCGGCCACCCATCTGGCAACTCCAAGCGCCAACGGCGAGCATGGCCAGCAAATGATCCAGCCCCGACAATGGATGCAGCCAGCCGGCGGCGCCACCGGCGTGGGCTTGCGCCATTTCACTGACGCAAACGCCCGTGAGCAGCACCGGCAGATTGAAGTAACGCTGCAGATTCGCCGTCATTGCAATGGGCTCCTGTCTTGGAAGGAGATGTTGACGGTCAACGAGGCCCAGAGACTTTCCCAGTCCACACCGTCTTCGCCGCTGGGCTCCATGTGCACGGTGCTGAACAGCCACAGGCCCGGGTCGGTGAGCGGCAGGGCGACCCGGCCTTGCGCGTCGCTGACGGCGGTGACTTCCTTGACCGGATCGGATTTGAGCTGCGCCTTGACCAGGGTGTCTGCCAGTGGCTCACCGTGCAACAGCACCTGCAACTGAAATTTTTCACGGGACTGAAACTTCAATGGATCGGTGTGGGCAACAAACTCCAGCGGCAAGTCCATGACCTGGTCAAACCCTTCGCTGCGCCCATCGACCAGCACGATGCTTTTGGCGCAGCGTGAATACTGCTCGCGTCCCTGCGTTTGCATCAGGTCGTAGCGCTTGCGCAGGGCCAGCGCGTTTTTCAGGCCTTCGTCTTCCAGGTACTGATTGAACTCGCTGGCCGACAGACTGATCCGCGTAGGGTGGGTGCGCATCGCCACAACGGTGGCGCCGGGTGCTCGCGTGTGCAGATGGCCAACCGACAGGGCACCGTCGCGTCCGTCGACAGTGCGCATGCCTTGGGCGTCGACGGCTTTGAACCAGTCGACCAGGTTTTTCAGACGCGGGCTCTGCACGCCTGGCCAGGTCGGCCCGATACGCAATTCAAACACCACTTGTTGATCGACGCCTGTCACCGCGTCGTGAGGGACAAGCCAAAACTCATGGGCCGACGCCAACGGGGTCAGCAGCATAAGTGCCAGAGCCTGCGCGGCGCGCCGCAGGTTGCCGCTTCGACGCGTCGGGGTTGTTATCGCGATTGCGCGAGAGGCATTCAACGGTAAATACAAGGGGCTGATCCTCGCCAGAATTGAATGGGAGAGGAGGGCGCCGGCCCTCCTCAGGTGGTCAGTACGCAGCGTGAGGGGCTATTTGACTTGCGCTGGCATCAGGTAAGGGAAAGTCGCGGTGTGCAGTTTTGGATTGGCGATCTTCTGGTCGGTAGGCGTGCCGAGCAGCATCGTCAAAACGGTGCTCATGGCATCGTCATCCAGCGACCGACCGTTACGCTCTTTGACCGTGTAGTGGGCGGCGGTACCGACGTTGTAAGTCAGAACATCGGGGATCAACTGATCGGCAATCGAATCGCCGTATTGCTGTGGATCCTTCTCGGTTTTGGCCAGTGCTGATGCCCGAGCGACGCGCGCCGAGACGATGGCTTTGATGCCGTTTTCGGTATCCGGACGGCTTTGATCGTGCTCGGCTTTTAACGCTGCGTTTTCGAACAGCATGATGTGGGACAGCAACGGATTGGCCGAGTACTGCACTTGCTTCCAGGTGCCCTTGTCGTCAACGGCGGTGGTCATGAAGGTGCGCACGGTTTTGCCGAGAATCGCGTTCGGCACTTCCAGTACGATGGCCGAGGCCTGACGGCCGAGGAAGATGCTTTTGCCTTGCGCCTGCGCCCAGACCGAAGCGTCATATGACTTGCCCGCGTTCAACTGCGCGCGCAACAGGCCAAGGCTGGTGGAGTTGCCGAAAAACGGATCTTTGACCACCCCGGCCCAGACTTTGATGCCGGTGGCCAGTTCGCTGGTTTTGCCGAGTTTACCCGAGCCAATTTCCGCGCCTTTGCTTCCGATCGCGCCGTTGGGCGTCTGCGCCTGATAAACAGTGAAGGTGTTATCACCGTTGAACGACAGGCTGAAGGTATGCCCGGTTTTGTAACCGGCATCGTCAGCGACGTGAATGTTGTACAGCGCATCCGTGGCGAAAATGCCGTTAGGGCTCGACTTCGGTACCGAGTTCACGGTCATGACGAACACCGTGTGATCGGCTTTCGGCGAGGCGAATACGTAGTTATCCAGCTGATTGAGTGCTGGCGTTTTCTGAACGATCACTGATTCAAAGTGATGGCTGGCCATGGCCTGGCCACTGACCAGGCTGGCGGCCGTCAGGGCGAAAGCAAATGTCGAAATTCGATAATTCATAGTGTTTTCCTGCAAAGGGATGGAAGTGAAAGAGTGATCAGAGGTTATTGCTGCAAACCCAGGTGCAAATCACTGAAGACGAAGTCCTTGTCAGCGCGATTGGCGACATGGCACCCGGAGCACTGCTCCATCGGGCGCAGTTCTGCGGTTTTCGGGTAAGGCGTACCTTTCACCGGGCCGAAGCCGAAGTAACCCCAGTTGCCGGGGGCCTTGGGGAAGCGCTTGGCGTCCTTGACCATGTAGCCAGCACCGAAGTAGTACTGTTCGAAAACGCCTTTGCCATGGGTGGTCGCGCAAACACCGGTGACCTTGTCGCAGCTCTTGATTTCCTGTGGCCATTTTTTGCCCTGATTCATCGAACAAACGCCGGACGCAGCGTCACACTGATCGCTGAAACCTGAGGCCGAGAAGTCTTTGAGCAGTTGCGTGCCATCAGGCCATTTGCCGGTTTTTTTGAACGCCGCCAAGGCCGACGGCTCGACATAGGTATTGCCGAACTGGGCGCCTTTGATGACGCTGCCATCGAGGATCGTGGTCTTGCCCGGCTCCTTGAAGTACGTGCCGATGTGAGTCCAGTTGCGATAGCCTTCCGGCAGTTTCACCACCGTATTGCTTTCAAATGTTGCTCTGGCGCTCGCGGCTACGCCCTCGGTCACTGAGGCAGCCGAACTGCCAGCGCTGAACGCTACGGCGAACAAACAAGCGCTGAGATTGAGCAGACGAATTTCGGTTTTTTTATGCACGCCGACACTCCTTTTAAGTGAATGAGCCCCTGTCATTCGGGCTGGGCAAATTTCTCGATCAAATCCTGGCGCGGCGGCGTCCAGGTCGAAATCATCTCGCCGACCGGCGTCAGGCAGCGCATGTCGTGTTCGACGTTGGGCGCCACGCACACCGCTTGTCCCGGATACACCGGGAACTGTTCGTCGCCGTTAGTCGCGATGAACTCGCCATTGATGACCACATTCACTTCTTCATTGCTGTGGTGATGAGTGCTGCCGAAGCCCTTGCCGGTAAACCAGAACCGCGCCGTCAACATGTGTTCGGAAATGCTGATGATCTGCAGGCTGACGTCATCGTTGAGCTTGAATTTTTTGTAGGTTTTCACGGTGTTCCGCCTTGGTTCGAGTGGAGCTCTTGTAGAGTTTTTCGACGGCGAGGTGTTACAGACCGGCCTTGCAGGGAAAGGACGGGCGGCCATTGGCGCTCTTGGGGATGGCGGTCTAGGCTCAGCTTTCCAGCGCGCGGGCAATGCTTGCCAACGCCGGGTATCCGAGCATTTGAATATCTTCCGGGAGCGACGGCCCGACCGGGCCAGGAGTGGGATCCATGAAAGCCGGAACACCTGTTTTGTGCCTGTTCTTCAGCCTGATCCTCAGCCCCGTGGTGCATGCCGACGATCCGCCGGCAACCGACGACAGCCCGCCGGTCAACCCGCAGGTGGTCGACAAGCTCATCGACATGGGCAATTACCTGCGCAGCCTGCCGAAGTTTCAGGTCGATGCCGATGTGTCGCGGGACACCGTTCTGGAGTCCGGGCAGAAAATCAAAACCGAGTCGTCCAATACCCTGAAGGTCGTCGGCCATGACCGCATGTACGCCAAAACCGAAGGCGACGTGCGCACTCGCGAGTTTTTCTACAACGGCAAAAAACTCACTCAGTATTCGCCGTACCTCAAGTACTACACCACCGTTGATGCGCCGCCGAAGGTCGCCGAGGCGCTGCACATGATCGAGGATCACTACGGCGTGCAAGTGCCGATGGAAGATCTGTTTTTGTTCGGCAGCGACCAGTCGCAGATTGATGCGCTGAAAGCGGCGTTGTACGTCGGGCCGTCGACGATTAAGGGCCAACTGTGCGATCACCTGGCGTTTCGGCAGGAGGGCATTGACTGGCAACTGTGGATCACCCGCTCCGACAAGCCGTTGCCGTGCAAACTGGTGATTACCACCACCGACGAAAAAAGCTCGCCTGAATACAGTGCCGTGTACCACTGGAATCTCAAGCCGACGATTGCAGATTCGATCTTCACCTTCAAACCGGCCAAGGGCGACGTGGCGATCGCGATGAAGAAAGCCAGCGATCAGGGAGGGCAGTGACATGATCAAGTCAATGTCGTGGAGTTTGTGCATCTCACTGGCGACCGCTGCGCTGCTGACCGCCGGCCTGATCGCTGAAGCGGACGCCAGACCCATGCGCGCCCAAGGGCATGCACGAGCGTCGGTCAACCGCGCCCCTGCGCCGAATGTACATCGCGCGCAACGGATCAACCCGCCGCAGCGGGCGAATGTGAATGCCGGCAATCGGGCGCACGCGGGTAATCGGGTCAACTCGGGCAACCGGGTCAATGCCGGTAATAACGTCGGCAATCGCAATTACGTCAACAACAGCACACGCAATGTGAACGTCAATAACCACCGTGACGTCGACATCGACGTGGATGGCCATGGTCGCTACGGCTATGACGACCATTACCACCCGATAGCAACCGCCGCCGCCGTGACGGCCACCGTCGCGGTGACGGCGGCGGTAGTCGGTTCCATAATGACGCCTGCGCAAATGCCCAGCAGTTGTACGCAGGTCATCCGTTACAACGTCGCCTACATGCAATGCGGCTCAACCTGGTATCAACCGCAGTATCAGGGTAGCGACGTGACCTACGTGGTGGTCAACGCGCCATAAAGCGTGCGCGCAAAAAAACCGCCGTCCCGATCAAACGGAGCGACGGTTTTTTAGCAGAAGCCCCTCCAACCCCCGTAGGAGCTGCCGAAGGCTGCGATCTTTTGATCTTGCTATTAAAGATCAAAGGATCGCAGCCTTCGGCAGCTCCTACAGAGGTCAAAAACGTCTACTACTCGATGCAAATTGGGCAGGCCATGGCGGAATCTTCGCGAGCATCCAGCGTCGATGTTGAATGACCGGATGCGTTCGCGAGCAAGCTATTTATGGAGAGCGGTATAGGACTGGCTCAAATCGCTGGCCCAGCCATCGAGCACCACTTTGATGTCATCGGCCTTGAGGATTTGCTTGTCATTGTCCAGCGGCACCCCGGTGCCTTTGCGCACGACTTCGGCAACCACTTCACCGGTCGAGCCATCCTCAAACGACACTTCAGTGCTGATTTCACTGTCCTGATCGCGGATCCCGGTGGCTGTGCTCACGCCAGCGGCGACCAGAGTCACCGGCAGCCATTCATAGAAGCGCAAACCCTGGGTGCTGGTGGCCACCCGGGTGATGGCGGGTCTGACAATTAACGTGTTCGGGCCGGGTTTGTTGACGATATGCAGCACCTTGCCCAATTCGAGCCTGAGCGCCGCGTCGTAGTAATCGGTGACGCCGGCCAGCGTGCTGAGGGGTATCCGTTCAGTCGGGACGGCGTTGGGGTAAAACTGGCTCGGCGCCAGATAGACCTGGGTATAGCGCGCTCTGGCCAACGCCGGGCTGACCCAACTCAGCACCGGTTGACCCGAAGGCGAATGGCGTTCGGTCAGCACGCTGTAGCTCTGCAGAAATCCGCTTTTCGGTTCAACTTTGTTATTGCTGCAGGCTGACAGACTCAGGGTGGTCGCCATGACCAGCGAGAGTGAGCGAATGCGCATCATCAACGTGCTTCCTTTTGGTGAGACGGGGTGTTGTCCGAGCACTCGATGTGCAGATGTCCGTGGCTCATGACCCATTCGATAAGGTCCGCGGTGGAAATGCTGTGAACGTACTCAACCCAGTGCGCATTGGTCGGGCTGAAGTGCTCGAAATAACGACGCAGGACGACCCGGGTCTGATCGTTGGAAACCCCCAGGCATGACTCCTGAAAAACGATCGGCGTATCGTGGCCCAGCGCGGCGGTGCGCTGGCTCAGAATCAATGGGCGATTGGCGGTGTGGCTTTTGCTGTTATGGCCGCTGTTGAAATCCATCATGCAAACCCTTTGGATTGGAATGCGCACAGGGTGCCCGAGGGTTTTTGCCGGACGATGTCCGCTTGATGTCGCTGCGGACGAAATGTTGCTCGATTGAAATAAATGACCCGCAGCGGCAAATGGCTTTAGATTGGCGGCTTTCGATCCATGGATTTTGCAACCGTGAGCAAATTGCTGTTCGTCGACGATGACGTGGAAATCCTCTCCCTGTTGAAGAAGTTCTTCACCCAGCACGGCTATGACGTCGACGTGGCGGAGAACGGTGAAGCGATGTGGGCGGCGATTGCGCTGGGTCGCCCGGACACGCTCATTCTCGACGTGATGATGCCCGGCGAAGGCGGCCTGAGCCTGTGCCAGAAGGTGCGGGCGCAGATGGGCATTCCGATCATCATGCTCACGGCCATGGCCGAGTTGAGCGATCGTATCGTCGGCCTCGAACTGGGCGCCGATGATTACCTGACCAAACCGTTCGCCCCGCAGGAATTGCTCGCCCGTGTCCGCGCATTGCAACGCCGCGCCGGTGAACAGGCCAGTCCGGTTGAGCCGTCGCGACCGGTGATTGCCTTTGCCGGTTGGCATCTGGACATCACTTGCCGCGAATTGCGCTCACCAGAAAACGTGATGATTCCGCTGTCCGGCGGCGAGTTCGATCTGTTGGTGGTGTTCCTCGATCATCCACAACGCATCCTCACTCGCGAACAGTTGATCGACCTCACGCACGGCCAGGGTCACGATGCCTTTGATCGCAGCATCGATGTCCAGGTCAGCCGTTTGCGCCGCAAGATCGAGCCCGACTGCAAGCGTCCGGATTTGATCCGAACGGTGCGCAATGGCGGCTATATGTTCACTGCCAAGGTCAGCCGCACGTGATCGGGCGGCTACTGCGCGGCGACACGCTGCGGCGACGAATCGCCCTGACCATCGTCGCGGCGATGCTCGCATCGGTGGCGTTGAATGCTTTGTTTATTCAAGTCGCCGGCATCTGGGCGCGTCCGCCCATCGAGCGTACCGGGCTGCTGGAGCAGATCGCCGTCACCTCGCGGCTGATTGAGGTCGCGCCCGCTGACTTGCGCCCGCAACTGGCGCAAGCCGCCAGCAGCGACATGCTGCAAGTCGTGTGGCAGGCGCAGCGCGCCGATTTTGGTTTGCCCAACGACGGCGCCCGCGTGGAAGCGAGTCGGGTGCCGGTGCTGGAACAGTTGTTAGGGGGTGATCGAAACATCGAGGCCTTTAACCCCGGCGACTGGACGCGGGACAATCCTCAGGCGCATTACGCCGCGCTGGTCCAATTGGTCGATGGCAGCTGGTTGTCATTCACCCCGCCTGAAAGGAGTTGGGGCCTGGAAATCGGCACGCGAATCGCGATCATCATTGCCTTGGGATTGATCGCCACGTTCCTCGTTGCCTGGGTCGCCACCCGCCAATTGGCCAATCCACTGCAACGCTTCGCCAGTGCCGCCCGACGTTTCGGCACCGACCTGCGCGCACCGCCGATCAAGGTCGAAGGGCCGCACGAGATTCGCCAGGCCATCGTCGCCTTCAACACCATGCAGGCGCAGATTCAGCATTTCATTGCCGAGCGCACGCACATGCTCGCTTCGATTTCCCATGACTTGCGCGCGCCACTGACGCGCATGCGTCTGCGCAGCGAATTCATGGAAGACCTCGACCATCAGCGCAAACTGATCCGCGATGTCGAAGAGATGCAGTCGATGATCAACGCGGCGCTGGAGTTCTTTCGCGAAGACACCCATCGCGAGGCGACAACGGCGTTCGATCTGTCGGAGTTGCTGCAAACCATCGTCGACGACTATCGCGACCAACACATTGATGTCGACTTCGACGGCCCGGCGCATCTGGTTTACAACGGCCGGCCGCTGGGCATCAAACGGGTGATCGTCAATCTGCTGGAAAACGCCGTGAAGTACGCGCGCAACCCGCGCATCACTTTGAGCCGTGATGATTACGCGATTCGCATCGAGGTCAGCGACGAAGGGCCGGGCATTCCGGAAGAGGCGCTGGAAAAGGTCTTCGACCCGTTCTTCCGTCTGGAGACTTCGCGCAACCGCAGCACCGGTGGCGTCGGCCTCGGACTGTCGGCGGCGCGAGCGATCATACGGGAGCAGGGCGGTGATCTGACGTTGCGCAATCAGCGCCGCAAAGGTTTGGTGGCGCGCGTCGAGCTGGCCGTCGCGCCTACGCTATTGGGCTAACCACTCCAGCGCGATGCCGACGCGGGAGGATTGCCGGCGATCTAACGGTTCAGGTGCGTCGGTCTGGTTGCGATAGCCATTCGGGCTGGTTGCCAGATGCTTCTGGAAGGTGCGGCGCATGCGTTCCTCGCGACCAAAACCGACGGTTTCGGCGATTCGCTTGATCGGTTCATGGCTGGTTTTCAGCAATCGGCAGGCCGCCTCAAGACGCAATTGTTCGACCGCTTGCGCCGGTGTCTGCCCGGTCGCGGCGACATAGGCGCGGGCGAAGTGCCGAGGACTCATGCCGAATTGCTCGGCCAGTCGTTCCACGCGTAAATCTTCGTTGAGGTGCCCGGCAATCCACGCGTGCAGCCGCGCCACACGCACATCCGGATCGGTGCGCAAAGCACTCGATTGTGCGTTGAGTGAGGCGCTTAGCTGCGGTTGTTCCGCGCCGCGCCAGAGGAACACCGTGAAATAACGCGCCAGTGACAGCGCCGCTTGCGCGCCCAAATCCTGCTCAACCAGACCCAACGCCAAATCGATGCCCGCCGTCGCGCCGCCACACGTCCACAGATTGTCGTCGTGCAGGTACAGCGCGTCGGTCTGGCAGCGCACCGCCGGATAACGCGCCTGCAATTCAGCGGCGAATTTCCAGTGCGTCACCACTTGGCGCCCGTCGAGCAATCCAGCGGCGGCGAGGGCGAAGGTGCCGGTGCCAATCGAGCAGAGCCGGCGGATGTTTGCGGAACGAACCCGTAACCAGTCGCAAGCACGTTCGTCAGCCTCAAGTGCCGCCATGCCCGGGCCGCCGGCGACAATCAACGTGTCGATCTGCGGCGCCATTTGATCGATTTGCTCAAGCGAGCACGTGCTCACGCTGATCCCCGAAATCGACATCACCTGCCCACCCTGCGCTGAGGCGATCAACAGTCGGTAGGGCGGGCTGTCGATGAACGCTCCGCCGAGCACGCGCGGGATCGCCGCAAAAACCTCCAGTGGCCCGGCCGCGTTGAGTAAAAGCAAATCATCGAACGCCAACACCACCACGGTACGCACGGGCTGCGGCGCGATGTCCGGGATGGCAGGAAAGGAGGGGTGTTTGGCATGGAGCGGCACGGCGGGCCTCGACATACTGAATTCAACGCAAAAATGAGAGCACGACAATGCCGGTAAAACCTTCTGCTGCCAAGCCATCGCTCACTCTGAAAGCGCTGTTGTGCTGCGCTGCGTTGTTGATCGCACATCCGCTTTGGGCGGCGAACGAGGGGCTGAAAGTCGGCGACCAGAGCGGTCTGACTCAGGCGCTGCTGCACGCCGCCGGCGAAGATGAGGGCATCACGTATTCGCTGTCGTGGCATCCATTCCTGGCCGGCACAACGATGCTTGAAGCGTTGAGCGCCGGGGCAATCGACGTCGGTGTGGTCGGCAATGCGCCGCCGGTATTCGCTCAGGCCGGCGGCTACGATGTGCGCATCGTTGGTGTGGCCAGTGGCGCGCAGAACAACAATGCGCTGCTGGTGCCGGAAGGCTCCACCGTCACGCAAGTCGCCGATCTCAAGGGTCAACGCGTGGCCGTGGCCAAAGGCAGTAGCGGTCATTACCTGTTACTCGCGGCCCTGCAGCGTGCCGGGCTGACGCCGCGTGATGTGAACATTGCTTACGTCAGCCCGGTGGATGCGCAAAACGCTTTCGCCAGCGGCAAACTCGATGGCTGGGCGGTGTGGTATCCGTTTGTAGGGCAGGCCACTTCGCGCGGTGCCCGCGTGTTGGTCGACGGCAGTGGCTGGCCGGAAACCGGTTTGAACTTCACCGTCGCCGGCCTGAAAACCCTGAACGACCCGCAGCGGGCAGCGCAACTCGGTGACCTGCTGGGCAGATTTGCCCGCGCTCAAGCCTGGGCCACCGCGCATCCGCAAGCGTGGGCCGAGGTGTTCGCGCAAACCACACGCCTGCCGGTCGCGCTGGTGCAAGAGATGCTTGCGCATCAGGATCTGCGTTATGTGCCGATTGAAAAAGCCGTCATCGATTCGCAGCAGCATCTGGCCGACATGTTCGCCGCCGAGCGCTTGATTCCGCGACCGCTGCAGGTCGAGCAAATCTTCGACGACCGCTTTAACCGCTTGCTGCCCAATCCTCAATAACTCTTTGAACTGACCGTGCCGCGTTGCTCGCGGCCGGGATTCACTCGCCTGGAGAAAAGCCATGCCTCAACTGCATCCCACCACACTCAAACGTCGTAAAACCGGCCTCATCGCCGTCGATCACGCCCGTAGCGCCGGCGGCTACACGCTGTTCGCACCGCAAACGGCGGACGGCAATGTGTTCCTCATCGACCTCGACGGCGAAGTCGTGCACCGCTGGAAACTCCCGCAACGCCCCGGTCGCGACGCGGTGATCTTGCGCAACGGCAACCTCGGCTACAACGGCAATCACCCGGATTCGCCGGATCTGTTTCCGGGCTGGTCGGTGTGGCACGGCGGCGCGTTCAGCGAAGTCACCCCGGATGGCGAAGTGGTCTGGCAGCACACCGATCTGCTTCATCACCACGATGCGCAATGGCTGGATAACGGCCATCTGCTCTACACCACCGCCGAGCCGTTGCCGCCGGAACTGGCGAAGCGCGTGGTCGGCGGCATTCCCGGCAGCGAGGCGCCGGGCGGGGTGATTTATGCCGACGTGGTCAAGGAAGTCGATCGCCAGGGCAACACGGTGTGGGAATGGCGCAGTTGGGAACACCTGCAACCGGAAGACTATCCGCTGCACGAAGCCTTCGAGCGGCATCACTGGCCAATGACCAACGCGGTGACGCCGGGCCGTGACGGCAAGGTGATTCTCAGCCTGCGCAGCGTTTCTTCGGTGATCGCTGTGCAACGTGGCAGCGGCGAGGTGTTGTGGCGTCTGGGCCACGATCTGGTCGCCCAGCAACATTGCCCGAGCGAACTGGAAAACGGCAACGTGCTGGTGTTCGACAACGGCATCTTCCGCCCGCACGTGAGCATGCCGCACTCGCGCATCCTCGAAATCAATCCGTCGACTCAGCGCATCGAATGGCAATACGCCGACACCCCGGGCTATGCGTTTTTCACCCCGTTCATGGGCGGCGCGCAGCGGTTGCATAACGGCAACACGCTGGTCACCGAGGCCAATTTCGGCCGGTTGTTTGAAGTGACGCCAGCCGGCGATGTGGTCTGGGAATACGTCAATCCACACTTCGCCACGTACCCCGATGCCGCCTCGCGCCGCTACCTGCCGGGGGAAAACAACGCAATCTTCCGTGCTCACCGCTATCAACGCGAAGACCTGCCATGGCTGCGTGACTGAAAACCCATAAACCTCAACCGCAACGATCACGCTCACGCAGGCCACGCGCAGCGAAGTATCGATTCCTCTCAAAGAGCTGCTTGATGCAGCTCCAGGAACCACTGATGAATCTTCTTTATTCGCGCAATTTTTCCGCAGGCGCTCTGGGTTTGTGTTCGTTAATGCCGCTGCTGCCGGCGATCGCCAATGATTTACCCGGCAACAGCGAAGTTCTGCAAACGGTAACGGTCGAGTCCCGGCGCCGTAGCGAAGACGCGCAACAAGTGCCCACGGCAATGAGCGTGCTCGGCGCGCAAACCCTTGAGGAACAGCGCTTGTATCGCCTGCAGGATTTGCAGCAGGCGATGCCGAGCGTCAACGTCGCGTTTATGCACGCTCGGCAGTCGAGCCTGTCGATTCGTGGCTTGGGCAATAACCCGGCGAGCGATGGTCTGGAAGGCAGCGCCGGGATCTATCTGGACAACGTCTATCTCGGCCGCCCCGGCATGGCCGTGTTCGACTTGCTCGATGTCGAGCAGATCGAATTGCTGCGCGGCCCGCAAGGCACCTTGTTCGGCAAGAACACCACGGCGGGCGTGCTCAACATCACCACGCGTCGCCCCTCAGCGACACCACAAGGCACCCTCGCGACGTCGGTCGGCGAGGACGGTTACTCGCAGACTCAAGCGATTTTTTCCGGGCCGTTGAATGACACGCTCACCGGCCGCATCGCCGCCTACAAGACCCACGAAAACGGCTACGTGAAAAACGAGTACGACGGCCATGAACTCGGCGGCGGCATGCGCCAAGGTGTTCGTGGGCAACTGGAGTTTCAGCCCAACGATGATTTCAATCTGCGCTGGCTCGCCGATTATCACGAGGAAGATTCCAGCGCCGGCACGCGTTCGCTGTTCAGCACCGGACCGGTGATCAACGGCGTCAACCGTTACCAACAGCGTGCAGCGGCGGTCGGCGCGACGCTGGTGGACGGCCGTCGGGTCAATCTGGATGCCGATCAGAACGTCACGGTGTTTCAGGGCGGCACCTCGCTGGAAGCCAACTGGAATCTGGCCGGGGATTACACACTGACCTCGATCAGCGCCTATCGCTGGTGGGATTTCACCCCGCGCAATGATGATGAGCTGAACGTCGACGTGATGCACAACGTCGGGCAATCGGCCCGCGACAAGCAATATTCGCAAGAGATACGTCTGGCCTCACCGGTGGGTGAACATTTCGACTACGTGCTTGGCGCCTATTACTTCCGCCAGGAAATGAGCAACACCGTGTTCACCGATTACGGCCCGTTGGCGGACACGTGGAACGGCACCCCGCAGGGCGCGCTGAACAACGTCACCAGCATCGGCCATGGCGATGTCGACACCGACAGTTACGCCACGTTTGCTCAAGGCACCTGGCACCTGACGCCAACCGTGGATTTCAGCCTGGGCGTGCGCGGCACCTATGAACGCAAATTCGCAGAGGTAACCCGCAACGCGCCGCTCGGTGGCGATGCGGCCAGCGCCGCTGCATTGCGCGTCAGAGATGCGAGGGTCGGTGCTTACGATTCCGGCGATTTGAGCCTCTACAGTTTCAGCCCCTCGGCGCTGGCCAGTCTGGCCTGGCATGTCAGCGATCAAGTGCTGGCGTACGGTTCGTTGTCGCACGGCGAGAAATCCGGCGGCGTCAATCTCGGCGTGGCCAGCGCCCCCGTCGCAGGTGCCGACTCGTTGTTGATCGGTAGCGAACGCGCCAACGACGCCGAACTGGGCATCAAAACCACGCTGTTCGACCAGCGCTTGCTGCTCAATGCCAACCTGTTCTGGACGGTGGTGCATGGCTACCAGACCAACGCTTACGACGATGTCTCGCTCACCAGCTATTTGACCAACGCCGGCACGGTGCGCAGTCGAGGACTGGAACTCGACAGCAGCTGGCGGCCAATGTCGGGCCTGACGATCAACGCCAACGGCTCGTTCAACGATGTGCGTTACCTGTCTTACGACGATGCACCGTGTCCCGCCGAAGTGGCTTTGCGCCCCGGCGCCCCGGCATCCTGCGACCTCAGTGGCCACGCGGTGGTGGGCGCGTCGAAATGGATCTTCAACACCAACGCCAGTTACCAATGGAATCTGCAGGGCGGCCTGCAACCTTACGTCAACGGTAACTACGCCTGGCGCTCGCATGCCGTCGGCACCGTTGATGATTCGAGTGAAGCGCAGTTGCCGGGGTATGGGTTGGTCAACCTGTCCACCGGCGTGCGCGGCGATTGGGGCAAGGGCCAGTGGGATGTTTCTTTGTGGTTGAAAAACGCCTTCGACAAGACTTACTACACCACACTGTGGAATTCACCGAATGGGGCTTATACCGGCGTGTTGGGCACACCGAGGACGTTGGGGATGACGGCGCGTTACGATTTTTGAGCCGGACAGCGTCACGTCGCCGACTACACTGCGAGCTATCACCGCAGGGACGCGCATCCGATGGCAACGCTTATGAAGCAAACGCTCAACTCAAACACACCGATTTTGGCGGTCGTTGATGCTCGACGTCTTCTGGTCAGAATGGTCAATTATTGCCGAACGCAGATCGACGATGCGGCAGAAATGCGAGTGGATTGTCAGCTGCATGACGCTGGCGGCCGTGCGGTGAAACAGTGGGATCCGCGATTGTGGGCGTTGGCTGAGTCTGATGCAGAGACGCCGGCAAACCAGTCGACGGTTTGCTCTTTATCCGGTCAGGACTTGGCCAGCAACAACGTCGACGCTGGCTGGCGGGTCAATCTGGTAAACGATTCCGGGCAGACGATCTGTCGATGGGACGGCCGCAAAAATCAATCGCGCTTTGAGTACGACTTGCTCTTGCGGCCGGTCGCGGTGTTTGAACAAGTCCACGGTGAAAGCGAGCGTTGTGTCGAGCGTTTGCGTTATGCAGGCACTGAAGCATCCGCGAGCAATTTGTGCGGACAGTTGATGCGTCACGACGATCCTGCGGGTTCATTGCATATTCATGAGGCCAGCCTGCAAGGTGCAGTTTTGCGGCAATCACAGCACTTTTTGGCGCTGGCATCTGCTCCGGATTGGCCGAAGTCTGTGGCGCAATGCGATGCGTTACTGGAGCCAGGAGGCGGCGCAGTCACCCTTCAGCATTACAACGCACTGAATGATCTTCTTAGCCTGACCGATGCGCGGGGACATTGCCGCCGTTCTGCCTATGACGTGGCGGGTCAATTGCACCGAAGCAGTTTGCAACTGGCGGGTCAGGCTGAGGCGGTGTTGCTGTCAACGATCAGTTACAACACCTCTGGCCAGATCGAGCGGGAAGTCGCTGGCGATGCGGCCATCACCACGGCACGTTATTCGCCAATCGATGGTCGTCTGGAACAATTGCTCGCACTGAAGCCCGACGGCACTCGCCTTCAAGATCTGACGTACACCTCTGACCCGGTCGGCAATATCCTGAGGATTGAGGACGGTGTACAAGCGGTGCGCTATTTCAATAACCAACGGATCGCTTCCGTCAGTACCTACCGCTATGACAGCTTGTCCCGACTCATCGAAGTCACCGGGCGAGAGGCTGCGGCATCCAGCCCCGATCAGTTCGCCAATTACACCCAAAGCTACAACTACGATGCCGGCGGCAACCTGGTTCGGCTGCAGCATGTCGGCGCGCACTCCCATACCCGCGAGATGCAGATTGCGGCGATCAGCAATCGCGGTGTCGTAAAAAATCAGGGTGATCCAGACACAGCATTCGATGCCAACGGCAATGTGCAGCAATTACAACCGGGTCAGGCATTGGCTTGGGATCTGCGTAATCAACTGCGGCAAGTCACACCGGTCGAGCGAACCGAGGCAGCCAACGACACCGAACGGTATGCCTATGACAGTGCAGGTCAGCGCGTTCGTAAAACTCGCTTTACCCAGGCTCGTAATAGAACGCATCAGGCCGAAGTGCGCTATTTGCCGGGCCTGGAACTGCGCACTAATACCGCGACTGGCGAAGTCCTGCATGTCATCAACGTAACTGTCGGGCGCAGCGGGGTGAGGGTATTGCACTGGGAGAGTGAGCCGCCCGCCGAGATGACCAATGATCGATTGAGCTACAGCCTGAGCGATCATTTGGGTAGCAGCAGTCTGGAACTCGATGGGGCAGGGCGATTGATCAGTCAGGAAGGTTATTACCCTGACGGCGCAACCGCTTGGTGGGCGAGTCGCAGCGAGGTCGAGGCGTCGTATAAGACCGTTCGTTATTCGGGCAAGGAACGTGATGCGACAGGGCTGTATTACTTCGGATTCCGGTATTACGCGCCGTGGTTGAATCGCTGGATCAATCCGGATCCGGCGGGTGTTGTTGATGGTTTGAATCTGTTTCGGATGGTCAGGAACAATCCGCTGCGGTACCGGGATGGGGATGGGAGGCTGCCGGAGGAGTATTCAGAATATGCGCCCAGTGCAATGGTTTCGGGGTATCACCTGAATCCGAAAATATTCAGACGTCGTGACGTAACTGAGCAGACAGCAGCAGTGCGTGAGAAAGCGGTGGAGGACGGCTTCTCCCATAACATTCCATACGACGCGCACAGAATCGTCACTGACGAGGCCATTCGCTCCATACCTTATGGTTATTTTGAGAATGAGTATTTGCCGGGACGTTGGAGGATGCTTGAAAATTTTCGCAGTGCCGGCAATGGGCCCAATGCGACCGATGTGACTTGGTATCAATACAAGCAGGTTTCTAAACTAAATAATTTTTACGGGGTGATGCCGAAGGTCATCCTGCGTTGGAACGTGATCAATGAGGACGCTCTACGCGCTACCGAAAAACCAGAAGGCATACGCGAGCGTTTTTTGGCCAGTAAAGGAAATGGTCGATCAACACAGAGAATCATGGACGCGTTCGGCTTGCAGGCAACCAGAGTCGAGAGAGTAAATATTGAGCTTCCCGAGCCTATGAATGACAGAGTCCTTATTGCTGTGCATGTCGAGCCAAAACCTGAATATCGGGACTTGGCCTATGAAGCCTTGCATGCAAAGGTCGAGAAAGAACTGCGACGAGCAAGCCGCAACCCGATATCACGAGCCGCGCACGCGGTATGGCGAACCGCTAAACGTGCTGTATTGCCTGCTCACACCAATATTGGCCACAGGTAGTCGCGCGCAATGCTGGCAGTGAACGCAGATCACCTCCGAGACCCAGCGGTTTGACGGCTGCGGGTTGCTGATATGAAATTAATTCTGTAGATTTTCATGAAATTATAAAAAAATAATTTCACGAGGTCGCGAATGTTTCAGCAATCCACGCAGCACGTCGACAGCTATTACGCCCACAGTTGCGCCGATATTTTGCGTGAGCGACCTGCGCTGGAAGGCGAGCAGCACACCGACGTGGTCATCATTGGCGCCGGTTTCAGTGGGCTGCACACTGCGTTGCGTCTGGCCTTGGCCGGTAAACGCGTGACGTTGCTGGAAGCCAGTCGGGTGGCGTGGGCGGCTTCGGGGCGTAATGGCGGGCAGGCGATTCTTGGCTGGTCGTGCGACATGCCGCCGCTGGAAGCCGCGCTCGGCCATGAACGCGCCAAACGTCTGTGGGACGGTATGCGCTGGGCGGCGCAGGAGTTGCGTGAATTGCCGGGGCGTCATGGTTTCGATTGTGACTATCGGCCCGGTCATTTGTGGACGTCAGTGATGCCGCGCCGGGTTGGGTTGCTGACCGAATGGCAACACGAGGCCAGCCACAAATGGGGCCACGATGCTTTGCAGTTCATTGCGCGTGAACAGTTGCCCGAGTGGGTGGCCAGCGATCGCTATCAGGCCGGGCTCTACGATCCGCAAGGTGCACACCTCAATCCTTTGAAACTGGCCCTCGGCCTTGCCGCCGCGATAGAACGTGCCGGTGGCCACATCTACGAACAAAGCAAAGCGCTGAGTTATCAGGAGGAGGGCGCAGGTTTTCGGGTCAACACTGCGCGCGGATCAGTTCGCGCTGATGTGTTGATCCTTGCCTGCAACGCTTATCTCGATGAACTCGATCCACAACTGGCCGCCTGCATTTTGCCGGTCGGCACTTATCAGGTCGCCACCGCGACGTTGACGCCGGAGCAAGCCACGGCATTGCTGCCGAGCAACGTCTGCGTGACCGACAACCAATTCGTCCTCGATTATTTCCGCCGCACACCGGACAACCGTTTGTTGTTCGGCGGTGGCTGCACCTATCTGGGCGGCATGCCCAAGGATATTGCGGCGGCCACTCGGCCGTTTCTGCAGCGAGTGTTCCCGCAACTCAAAGGCGTCGAGGTGGAATTTGCCTGGGGCGGCCATATCGATCTGACGTTGAAGCGCACGCCGGATGTCGGCAGCGAGGGCAACCGCTATTGGCTTCAGGGTTACTCGGGGCACGGCGTGTTGCCGACACTGGCCGCCGCCCGCGCGGTGTCCGATGCGATCCTCGGTCAGAGCGATGAATTGGCGTTGTACCAAGGCCTGAGCAACGGTCGTTTCCCCGGCGGTAAACATTTTGCCGCGCCGCTGGAAGCCATCGGCAAGGCCTGGTATCGACTGCGTGACAGCGTCTGATGCGTCACTTTCCGGAAGTTGAATCATGAACAAGCAAGAAGAAATCGCCGCACTGGCGATCCTCATCCACGACCTGCGCAAGCACAAGAAGTGGACGCTGAAAGAGCTGGCCGACAAGATCGGCCGCTCGGTGGGTTTTCTCTCGCAGGTCGAGCGCGGCCTGTCGCGGCCAACCGTGGCAGACCTCACCGCGATCAGCGAAACCTTTGGCGTGCCGACCACCTATTTCTACAGTTTGCCCAAGCCCAAAGAGCTGCCGTGGGTCACGCGCCCGGACGAACGCCGCACGCTCTATTACGCCAATGGCATCACCGACATTCTGGTGTCACCGCAGATGCGCGCCTCGTTCTCCATGCTTGAAAGTCATCTGAAGGCGGGCGCCAGCAGCGGCGATCGGCACATGACGGACAGTTCGGAGCAGGGCGGTTACGTGCTCGAAGGCGAGTTGACGCTGTGGCTGGGCGACGACGAAGAGCCGGCAACGCTCAAGGCCGGCGACAGTTTCCAGTTCGACAGTCACACCGTTTGCCGCTACGGCAATCTCACCGATCAGCTCACACGCGTGCTGTGGGTCTACACCTGATAACAACAAATAAAGGATGAACACGATGGACGCTGTCTGCGCCGACCTGTTGGCTGAAGTGCGCGCGTTTCGCCAACAACACCCCGAAGTGCGTTATGTCGACCTGATTTCTCTGGATATTCCGGGGCACTTTTACGGCAAGCGCTACCCGATCGACATGCTCGAAAAAGTCGCGGCGGGCAGCGCGCTCAAGTTGCCGCAAAACTGCGTGCTGCTGGGCGTGCAGGGCGGGTTGTTCAAGATTGGTGATTACTGCTTTAACGATGGTGATCCGGATGCCGTACGGCGTTTGGTGCCGGGCACTTTGAAGCCGGTGACCTGGGAAGCGCAGCCGCTGGGGCAAATGTTGATTACCTCGGACGGCACCGAAAAACCCATCGAATTCGAACCCCGTGAAGTGTTGGCGCAGGTGCTCGATCGACTGGCGCGCAAAGGCATTCACCCGGTGGTGGCGTTCGAGCTGGAGTTTTATCTGTTCGATAAAAAGCTGCGCGACGGCTTGCCGCAATTCCCCCGTGATGACCTGACCGACGATGCCGATGATCAGCCGAACATGCACATCGAACGCCTGTCGCGGTTTGCGCCTGTGCTCGATGAAATGGTTGAAGCGACGCGCGCTCAAGGCATCGACGCCACGGTGATCACCGCAGAACTCGGCCCCGGTCAGTTCGAAATCAACTTCGGCCATCTCGACGATGGATTGCGTGCTGCCGATTGGGCGGCGCTGTTCTGCCGCAGCACCCGTGGCGTGGCGCTCAAGCACGGTTATCGCGCCAGTTTCATGGCCAAACCGTATTTGCAGCACCCGGGCAGCGGCATGCATGTGCACGTCAGTCTTTACGATGCTGACGGCAATAACCTGCTGGCGGCGAATCAGCAACAGCCGTTGCGTCATGCGGTGGCTGGGTGTCTGGAATTGCTGCCGCACAGCATGCCGATCTTCGCCCCGAACCAAAACGCGATGCGCCGCCTGGGCGGTACGGTCAACACGGCGACCAAGGCAAGCTGGGGTTTTGAGGATCGTGATGCGTGTTTGCGCATTCCTGAATCGGACGCGAAAAACCTGCGCATTGAATATCGACTGGCCGGCGCGGATGCCAATCCGTATCTGGTGTTGGCAGCGATTCTGGTGGGACTGGAGCACGGCCTGGCAGCGGGCAAGGAACCCATTGCGCCGCTGAATGAAGACCGTGACAGCGGTATCGGTTTCCCCACGGAAATGTTTGAAGCGGTAAAAACCATGCAGCAGCAGCCGCAATTGCGTGAAGGGCTGGGCGCCGAGTTTGTGGACGTGTATTGCGAGAACAAACGTCAGGATCATTTGGCGTTTATGCAGGAGATCAGCGCGCGGGAGTATCGCTGGTATTTGTGAAGATTTATAAGAATCCAGAAACATTCTGAAACATTCACTCGATGGCAGGGGTCAACAGAGCACATCCCCTGCCAGAAGTCCCCATGAAAACACCTCGTCCCTCCGCACGCCTGGAAACCCTTTCGCAACTGCGAAATTTCAAGATGGCGAGGTCTGCGCATGCTTATGTTCGCGGTAGCACGGTGCAATTTTATGAATGGCTGCACAGCCAACCCGGCCGGCGCCTTCCCCACGGGCCTGCCGTATGGATCTGTGGCGATTGCCACGCCGGCAATCTCGGGCCGACCGGGGATCTGAAAGGGCAAATCGACATCCATATCCGCGACCTCGATCAGACCGTTATCGGCAATCCTGCGCACGATCTGGTCAGACTGGCCCTGTCATTGGCCACGGCGGCACGCGGTTCCGATCTGCCCGGTGTCGCGACCGCGCGCATGCTCGAAGAAATGATGCGCGGCTACGAACAAGCCTTTGTCGACGACGTCGATAAAGAACCGCCACGCCCGGCGCAGGTCAAGGCGGGCATGCGCAGTGCCGTGCAGCGCACGTGGAAGCATTTGGCGCAGGAACGCATCGAGAACACCAAACCGACGATTCCCTTGGGCAAACACTTCTGGTCGCTTTCGCGGGCAGAGCGTGCGGCGCTGAAAACCCTGTGCGCGACCGACGATATTCATACGTTGGTGACGTCGTTGAAGGGCCGGTCGAAGGATGACCGGGTCAAACTGCTCGACTCGGCGTACTGGGTCAAAGGCTGCAGTTCGCTCGGATTGAAGCGTTACGCGGTGTTGTTGGGTGTGGGCGAGGGCGATGATCAGGACTTCTGCCTGCTCGATGTCAAAGAAGCGGTAACGGCTGCAGCACCGCGTGCGGCCAGGTCTTCGATGCCGCGCGATAACGGTAAACGTGTCGTAGAAGGCGCGCGGTTTCTATCGCCGGGGTTGGGTAACCGCATGATTGCGACGCGCGTGCTTGATCATGGCTTTTTTGTGCGTGAGTTGCTGCCGCAGGACATGAAACTGGAACTGGATCAGTTGAGTCAGCGCGATGCGATGTTGGCGGCGGGGTATTTGGCGCGAGTGGTGGGGATTGCCCATGCGCGACAGATGGATCTGGCGACGCGGTCATCGTGGATCAGCGAGTTGCAAAACTGCCGTTCGAAGACACTGGATGCGCCGTCGTGGCTTTGGTCGAGTGTGGTGCAGTTGGTCGGCAGTCATGAGAAAGGCTATCTGGAACACTGCCGCCGCTACGCCCTGCAACACTGAAACCTCTGCGTTGTATGCACCACCGCTTTCGCGAGCAAGCTCGGCTCCTACAGGGATTTGCGGGTGTTTGGGATTCTGAGTACGGCCCAAAACTCGTAGGAGCAAAGCTTGCTCGCGAAGGCGGTGGTTCAGCCGATGCACAGGCTGAATGTAGAGACGCTTTCGCGAGCAAGCTTTGCTCCTACAAGGCGTGGTGTTAGAGCGAGGCTTTTACTTGCAGGCCCACGACCAGTGCGTTGTCGATGTTTTGCCCCGAGAACGCGCCTGGTTCGATGATGTATTGCACATTCGGGCGCAGCGTCAGCCATGGCGTGGCTTGATAGCCGTAACCCAGTTCGATCAATTGCTCGGCGCTGTCCAGATTCGGGAACGCGGTGCCATTCGCCAGCGCGGCATCTTGCTGCACATCACGGCTGCGCGGGTTAGGCACTGCGCGACCATAACCCAGCGCGACGGTGTCATGCGGGCGGCTGTCGAACGGTTTGTACAACACCACGCCGGTGCCATACCACTTGCTGAACGGCGAGGCCGCGTCGCTGGCCGCTGAATACTGACCGAACGCGTGCAGGCTGCGGCCGGTGGAAGTCTGCGAAGCCCACACCGCTTGATCAACCAGCAAATAATGACCGCCGCGACCGGACACTTCATCGTCGCTGCCGATGCGTTTAACGTCGGAGCTGTCGTAGTAGTAACCCACCTTGTATTCGCCAGGCAATTCGCCGCCGTGCTTGTACACCAGCTCGATCGGCACCACGGTACCGGTGGTGTGTTTCGGCCCAAGGTGCCAGGCGCGACTGGAGTTGCCGTTGCTTTGCGGGTCGACGTTGAACGCCGCCACGCGCAATTGCCAGGAGGACGACAGGTCGTATTTCACCCGCACGCCCAAATGCGCGTTGGGGTAGTTGGTCCAGCCGCTGCCGCCGGACATGTTCAGCGGATGACCGCAGAACCCGGCGTTCATGAAGTTGCAGAGAATGCCGCTGTCGAGGCCACCGAGGTCGTTGCCCATCGCCATGTAGCCGAGTTTCACATTGAGCGCCGGGGTGAATAGGCTGCGCCCATAGCTCAGCTCGGTCAGGCGGGTGTACAGGCCGCCGTAGTTTTCCTGAATCGGCAAACGGTTGCCGACAAGGTCTTCTGAAGCGCTGTTGCCGCGCCTGTCGTTGATGGTCAATTGCACTTTGCCGGCGTTATCGACGCCATACAATTTGCTCAGATCGAACTGCACGCCGAGCTTGATGTTCTGCGAGTAACGCGCCGAACGGTGCAAGCCGCCGTCAGCGTTGTAAGCGGTTTCGCCGCTGTAATCGCCGGTGAATTTAACGCCTTCTTCATCCATCTGATGACGCAATCCGCCCCAGTCGCCAGTGAGCGTGCTGCGGGTCAACAGATCGGATTCGCCGGCGGCCAGCGCGGGCAGGGCAGTGGTGCAGGAAAGGCCGATCAACAGGCCTTTGAACAGGTCGGAACGAGAAAAACGAACAGCCGATTGCATGTGAATCTTCCTGCTGGAATCTTGGGCAATGGAGCAAAGCAGCGCGGCACCCTAAGGTGCCGCGCTTGACTGGATGAAGTGACGACGGCTTACGGCAAGGCGTAGGCCATGACGAGGTCGCCACGATCGGTCGACTGACGAGCGCCGCCCGCGGTGATGACGATGTACTGCTTGCCGGTTTTCGGCGAGACGTAAGTCATCGGGCCGCCCTGGCTGCCCACCGGCAGACGCGCTTTCCAGACTTCTTCACCGTTGCCGCTGTTGAACGCGCGCAGGTAGAAATCCTGCGTGCCAGCGATGAAGATCAGGCCACCTTGGGTCGACAGCGTGCCGCCGAGGGTTGGCAGACCGATCTTGATCGGCAGGTGCATGCGGATACCCAACGGACCGGTGTCTTCAACCGTACCGACTGGAACCTGCCAGGCGATTTTCTGCGTCTTCATGTCGATTGCGGTCAGGGTGCCGAACGGCGGCGCCTGGCACGGAATGCCGGCCACCGACAGGAAGCGGTTTTTGTTCACGGCGTAAGGCGTGCCCTTCAGCGGAACGGCGCCCATGCCAGTGTTCAGTGCTTCGCCGCCGGATGTGGCCTGGCCTTTGTTCTGCGACGGGATCATCTGAATCCACAGACCCAGGCGCATGTCGTTGACGAAGATGAAACCGTGTACCGGGTCAGTGGAGATGCTGCCCCAGTTCATGCCGCCCAGCGAACCCGGGAAGCTCAACGATTTATCCATGCCCGGCGCGGTGTACAAACCGTCGTAACGCATGCCTTTGAAGTCGATGCGGCAGAGCAACTGATCGTACGGAGTCGCGCCCCACATGTCGGATTCGGTCAGGTGCTGCGCACCGATCTGCGGCATGCCCACCGATTTCGGCTGGGTAGGGGAGTACGGTTCGTTCGGGATGTTCGCCGCTTTGACCGGCACTTCTTTTACGTCGGTCAACGGTTTGCCGGTGGCACGGTCGAGCACGTAGATCTGCCCGGCCTTGGTGCCGATGACCAGCGCCGGAACGGTTTTGCCGTCCT
Source organism: Pseudomonas sp. 18058 (assembly GCF_902706155.1). Taxonomy (NCBI): domain Bacteria; kingdom Pseudomonadati; phylum Pseudomonadota; class Gammaproteobacteria; order Pseudomonadales; family Pseudomonadaceae; genus Pseudomonas; species Pseudomonas sp. 18058. The sequence continues at coordinate 118,967 of NZ_CACSJY010000004.1, read as the reverse complement.
TGGTGAAGTCGATCAGGCTCGGCTGCATTGGCAGGTCGAAGTCCCAGAGGTCGTTGTGCACGGTCTGGAACACCCAGCGCTCTTCACCGCTGGTAGCGTCCAGCGCGAGAATCGAAGCACCGTAGGTGTGATCGAGCTTGCTGCGCTCGACACCATAGATGTCGGTGGACGAACTGCCCATCGGCAGGAAGACCGTGTTGGTCGCCGGGTCATACGACATCGGCGCCCAGCTGTTCGGCGTGCTGCGCACGTAAGTGCTGCCGTCTGCCGGCGCGTTGCGATCCTGCGGGTTGCCCGGGTCGAACGCCCAGCGCATGGCGCCGGTCATCACGTCGAAACCACGGATCACGCCGCCCGGCATGTCGGTTTGCACGTTGTCAGCCACGCGACCGCCGACCACGACAGTGGTGCCGGCCATCAACGGAGCGGAGGACAACTGATAGTAGCTGTCCGGGACGTTACCCAGACCGGCCTTCAGATCGACCTGACCGTTGTTGCCGAAACCCTGACAGAACTCGCCAGTGTCGGCATCGACCGCGATCAGGCGAGCATCAATGGTGTTGGTCAGCAGACGACGCTGGCAATTGGCGGCCGGCACCGGTTTGGCTTCGATGATGCTCGAATTGCTCGGCTGAGCAATGGCGGCAGTCGCATCGAAATAGGCCATGCCACGGCAGCGCTGCCAGACTTTCGACTGGGCGTTGATCGAGTTCTTCCACAGCTCTTTGCCGGTGTCGGCATCGAGGGCGATCAGGTTGTTGTGCGGGGTGCAGATGAACACTTTGTTGCCGATTTGCAGCGGGGTGAGCTGGTCTTCGGCGCCGTTGCCATCGCTCTCGGCGATGTCGCCAGTGTGATAGGTCCAGGCGACTTTGAGCTTGTCGACGTTGTTGCGATTGATCTGATCCAGCGCAGCGAAGCGGCTGCCACCTTCGGTATTACCGTAGTGCGCCCAATCCTTCTGCGCCTTGTCCGGCTCAACCGGAGTGAGGCCCGGGCCAGTGCCGGTGGCGGCAACGGTCGGATGCGCGACAAACATGTTGCCTGCAGCAACGGCCAGGCCAACCGCCAATACAGCGGCAACGCCGTAAGCGCCGCGACCCGCAACGCCACCGTTGGCGCGCTTGAGCATCGGGTAGACCAAGGCCACCACCAAGCCGATCGCGCTGAACATGAACAGGCGCGAGAACACCGGCCAGAACACCAGACCGGCATCACTGACCGCCCAGATCGCCGTCCCGACCAGGAACGCCGCGAACAACCAGGCACCGCTCAGCTTGAAGCGCGCGATCAGCAAACCGGAAACGGCCATGACCAAGCCACCCACCAGGAAGTACCACGAACCTCCCAGGCTGACCAACTTCACGCCGCCCGCAGCCAGCGCCAAGCCGAGCAGGGCGATGACGACGCCCAGCCCGACCAGAATGAATTTTGATATGCCCGAGAGGCGTTGACTCTGCTTCACGTTGAGTGTCCCGTTGAAATGAGGCGCGCATTATATAGTTAGGTAACTACCTAGTTAAATCACAAATTTCACGTTGAAGCGTAGTTCGCGGTTTTGGCTCATGCCTGAGGTGAAGCTTAGACGCTGAAATGTCTGTCGAAATGTGCAAAAAAACGCTGTTATGTCAGCTCGATTGTTAGTTGTGACAGATGCTGAATGTCGCGCCGCGAGGCGTAAATCATTTGCGCCAGGTTGTAAATGCGACGAATAACCACCCGGTAGCCCGATCCAGAGCCGTCGGCGGACGCGTCGAGCTATATGGATATGCTTTTTTAATCTTGGAATTCCGATTCTTTTACCGCTCAACTGGCGCCTTTTTGATCGGTGACTATTTATGTCCGAGCGATGTGAGGTGCTGGTTTTAGGCTTGGGCGCGATGGGCGCCGCCACGGTTTACCAGTTGGCGAAAGCGGGGGTGAACGTCGTCGGAATTGATCGTCATCACCCGCCGCATAACCTCGGCTCCAGTCATGGCGATACCCGAATCACAAGGCTTTCGGTTGGCGAGGGCGCGCAATATGTGCCGATCGTGCGCAATTCGCATCGCATCTGGCGTGAGCTTGAGGCGTTGTCGGGCGAGTCGCTGTTCGAGCAATCCGGGCTTCTGGTGCTGACGTCGAGCGCCGAGTTCGATCCTGCAGATCAGAACGACTTCACCTTGCGCACCATCGGGCTGGCGCAGACCTACGGCATCGAGCACGAAGTCTTGTTCGCCGAGCAGATTCGCCAGCGCTTTCCTCAATTCGCCAACGTGCACGACTCGGCCATCGGTTATTTCGAACCCGGTGGCGGCTTCGTACGCCCGGAGCGCTGTATCGATGTGCAGCTCAAACTGGCCGAGCAGCACGGGGCGACGCTTTATAAAGGCGAGACCGTCACCGCAATCACCTCGGACGCGAACGGTGTCACCGTTACCACCGACCGGCGCACGCTGTTTGCCAACAAACTGGTGATCAGCGCAGGCAACTGGAGCGGCGAGTTGCTCGGCGAACCGTTTGAAAATCTGCTCAGCGTGTACCGGCAGAAACTGTTCTGGTTCGAACTGGCAGAGAACGCCGGACTGGTGGGCCATTCACCGACGTTTATCCTGACCCACGGCCGTGGCGACGACAAAATCAACTACGGCTTCCCCGCATTACCCGGCGAGGGCAGTTTGAAAATCGCCACCGCGCAGTACCACACCGCGTCGGCGCCGCAGGCCATCGATCGCACGGTTTCAGCAGCCGAAGCGCAGGACATGTACGAGCAGCAAGTACACAAGCGCATCGCCGGCGTGACCGCAAAGGTCAGCAAGTCCGCCGTCTGCGCCTACACCGTCACGCCGGATCGCCATTTCATCATCGACGAGCATCCGTCGCTGCAACACACGCTGTTCGTGTCGGCGTGTTCGGGCCATGGCTTCAAGCATTCCGCGGCACTGGGCGAGGCGTTTGCACAGTGGTGCATGCGTGGCTCGACCGACCTGGATCTGTCCTCTTTCTCCCTGAAACGCTTCGAAGGAAAACTATCGTGAAACGTGTCGCGCTCTCCGTCGCACTGCTGGTCGCCGCCATGGGTTCTGCCTATGCGGAAACTTTGAAAATTGCTGTGGTGCCCGTGCCCCATGCCGAGATTCTCGAGTTCCTGAAACCTCAGCTGGCAAAAGAAGGCGTGACGCTCGACGTCAAAGTCTTCTCTGACTACATTCAGCCCGACCGGCAGACGGATGAAGGTTTGCTCGACGCCAATTACTTCCAGAGCAAACCGTATTACGAAGCCTACAAAAAGGATCGACCGAGCAGCGATCAGGTGCCTGTCGTCGCGGTACACATCGAACCGTTCGGCGCCTATTCGAAGAAGATCAATAACATCAGCGAACTCAAGGATGGCGCCACCATTGCCATTCCCAACGACCCGACCAACTCCGGTCGTGCGCTGTTGCTGATCGCCAAACAAGGCCTGATCACCCTCAAAGACCCTGACAACATCATGGCGACGCGCCTGGACATCGTCAGCAATCCCAAGCACCTGAAGTTTCAAGAACTTGAAGCGGCGATGCTGCCGCGCGTGTTGAATCAGGTTGATCTGGCCTTGATCAACGCCAACTACGCGCTGGAAGCCAAACTGGTGCCGCACAAAGATGCGCTGTTTATCGAAAGCTCAGAATCGCCGTACGCCAATTACCTGTACGTGCGCCGCGACAAGGCCAACGCGCCGGCGGTGCAGAAGCTCGGCGCATTGCTTAACTCGCCGCAAGTGAAGCAGTTCATTCTTGAGCGTTATCACGGCGATGTAGTGCCGGCGTTCTGATCACGTCAGGCCGTCACTTTCGATTCGGCAAAATGCACTTCAGTGGCTGCGCGACCCGCCAGCCACGCGAGTACGGACGCGACGACCAACACGGCAGCGCTCAGCTCGAAGGTGGCTTTGTGGCCGCTCAGATCAAAGGCCAAACCGCCGACGATGGCGCCGCCGGCGATCGCCAGTTGAACAATCGCCACCAGCATGCCGCCACCGGCTTCCGCATCATCCGGCAGCGTCTGCGCCAGCCATGTCCACCAGCCGACCGGCGCGGCCGTGGCGACCAATCCCCACAGTCCAAGCAGCACGGCCGTCAGCATTGCCGACTCGCCGAAGTTCACCAGCGCCAACGCGATGCCGGCCATGATCAACGGGATAACCGTGAGCGTGCGGTAGAGGCCGCGGCCCATGAATCTTTCGATCAGAAAGGTGCCGATAAACCCTGCGAGTCCCAGCCCCAGCAGCATCAAAGACAGTGTTGAAACACTGACGCCGGTGACGCCCTCAAGGAACGGGCGCAGGTAAGTGAACAACATGAACTGGCCCATGAAAAACACGCTGACGGCGATCATGCCCAAGGCCACGGGCGGCTGACGCATCAGTTGCAGGGCGTTGGCGCCGCCGGCCTTGCGTTCGGCCTTGAAGGACGGAAGGCTGATCATCAACCACACCGCGGCCAGCGCTGCCACCGGCACCACACAGAAAAACGCACCGCGCCAGCCGATCAACGAACCGAGGAAGGCGCCCGCCGGGGCGGCGATCACCGTTGCGAGCGCGTTGCCACCGTTGACCATGGCCAGTGCGCGCGATACTTGATCAGGCGCCACCAGACGCATGGCCGTCGCCGCCGACAATGACCAGAAACCACCGATGGCGATGCCGATCAAGGCACGTCCGATCATGAATGACGGGTAGCCCGGCGCGAGCGCGACGATCGTGCCTGACACGATCATCAGCAAGGTCAGACTCAACAGCAATTTCTTGCGTTCAACGCGGGCAGCGATGCTTGCAATCAGCAGGCTGGTGATCAACGCGAACGCACCGGACACGGAAATGCCCTGACCCGCCTGGCCTTCGGTAATGTGCAAATCGGCGGCAATCGGCGTCAGCAGGCTGACCGGCATGAATTCTGAAGCGACCAGAGCGAACGCGGCCAGGGACATGGCCAGCACGGCGCTCCAGCCGTTTTTCTTTGTAGAAGGATCGGTAAGAGGGGTCGTCATGGAAACTACCTGTGTTGCGCGAAAAGCGTAGGAGGTGATGCGCAGGGGTTGAAGCGATGGATGCCTGCAAGGGCATGCCCCTGTAACAGTTCGACACATTCTCCCGGTCGATCCGCCGCTGCTCTAGTGCATTCCTCTTGAATGCTTGCCTGATCCTCTGAGGATGCAGGGTTGTGGATAGGAAAGCTCGGTTGCGCGGACTACAGTTCGGTCAACAGGAGTGACCGACCATGATCCACACCCCCCATCGCCATGAATCGCCGTTAGCGTTGCAAATTGACCCGCGCATCAGCGCAGCCGGTGACTTCGCGACCTGCATACCCGGGCTGTCGCTGTTTCGCCGCGACCAGCCCTGCCGTGTGCATGATCGAACCGAGCCTGATTCTGGTCGGCCGTGGCGAGAAACGCTTGTGGGTCGGAGGGGAGGGTTATCGTTACGACCCTTCGCGGTTTCTGGTCACGTCGCTGGATTTACCCGCCAACTCCGAAGTGCTGCTCGCCAGCCCTGAGCAGCCCTGTGTCGGTCTGGTGTTGAAACTGGACATCGGCATGCTCGCCGAGGTCATCACCAAAAGTGGCTTGCCCGCCAAGCGGCAGCCATCCACAGGCACCGGCGCCGGCATTGGCAATGTGTCCTCGGCGCTGGAAGGCGCGCTTGATCGGCTGTTGGCCCTGCTTGATGAACCCGAGGCGATCCCGGTGCTGGCGCCGCTGATCCTGCGCGAAATCCATTACCGGCTCCTCAATACCGATCAAGGTTCACGCCTGCGGCAGATCACTGCGGTGGATGGTCAGGGCTATCGCATCGCCAAAGCCATCGACTGGCTGAAACTCAACTACACCGTTGCACTGCGCATCGACGATCTGGCCGCACGCGTGCAGATGAGTGCGCCGACTTTTCACCTGCATTTCCGCCAACTGACCGGCATGAGCCCGCTGCAGTACCAGAAGTGGCTGCGGCTCAACGAGGCGCGTCGGCTGATGCTGGTCGAGCGCCTGGACGTTTCGCGCGCGGCGTTTGCGGTCGGTTATGAAAGTCCTTCGCAGTTCAGCCGTGAATATGGCCGCCTGTTCGGTACCGCGCCCAGTCGCGACATGGCGCTGCTGCGCGGGCAACCAATCGAAGCAGAAGCGGCAAGCTAAACCACAGACACGCTTTACCGGGGATGCGCCTCGCCGCGCGTCACCGTTCATAACAATGCACGTCAACCGATGATAGAGCGGGTGAGCCATGGAATTACGAATCAACCAGAAGACCTATCAGGTCGATGCCGACGCCGATACGCCCTTGCTGTGGGTGATCCGCGATGACCTCGGCATGACCGGCACCAAGTACGGCTGCGGACTGGCGCAGTGCGGCGCCTGTTCCGTGCTGGTCGACGGCAATGTGGTGCGTTCGTGCGTGACGCCGGTGGCCGGCGTGGTCGGCCGCGAAATCACCACCATTGAAGCCATCGAGGCTGACGAAGTCGGCAAACGGGTGGTCTCGACCTGGGTCGATCTCCAGGTGGCCCAGTGTGGTTACTGTCAGTCGGGGCAGGTCATGGCCGCCACGGCGTTGCTCAAGCAAAACCCGCAGCCAAGTGACGCGCAAATCGACGCGGCGATGGTCAATCTGTGCCGCTGCGGCACCTACAACGCCATTCATGCCGCCGTGCATGAGCTGGCCGGCAAGAGGGACGCCTGATGAGCATCCGGATCGATCCGTCCAGTGAGGCATCCGCGTTCGCGCTGCACGAGCCGATCAATGTCTCGCGCCGACGTTTTCTGACCGGTACCGCCGTCGGTGCGTTGGTGCTTGGCTTCGGTCTGCCGCTCGGTTCGACCCGCGTGCAGGCCGCAACGGCTGCGGCGACTGCCGCGCGTGGCACGCAGGTCCCGGCGTTTCTGGAAATTCGCCCGGACAACCGCGTGCGTCTGCTGTGCCCCTTTATGGAAGGCGGGCAGGGCACGTTCACCGCGATGGCGCAAATTGTCGGTGAAGAACTCGATGCCGACCCGGCGACCTTCCTCGTCGAAGCCGCACCGCCCGGTGAAGCCTACGTGGTTTTGGAGAACGGCATGCGCATCACCGGCGGCAGCATGTCGGTGCGCATGAGTTACCCGGTGATGCGCCGCCTCGGCGCACTGGCCCGCGCCATGCTGTTGCAGGCCGGCGCGGAAAAACTCGGCGTGCCGGTCGGCGAGCTGACGACCGAACCCGGTAAAGTCCTGCATGCCGCGTCGGGCCGGTCGTTGACCTACGGCGAATTGGCCGAGCGTGCGATGGATCTGCCGGTTCCCGATCCCGCCTCAATAACACTACGAGATCCGAGCCAGTTCCGCTGGATCGGCAAACCGGTGAAGCGCCTTGATGCCTATGACAAGTCCACGGGCAAGGCTGTGTACTGCATCGATCTGAAGGTCGACGACATGCTGCACGCCGCCGTTCAGCATGCGCCGCGTTTGGGCATGACGGTGGGCAAGCTGCGCAACGAAGAGCAGGTCAAGGCGATGCAAGGCGTGCATTCCGTGCACCGTCTGCCGGGCGCCGTGGCGGTTGTTGCCGAGCGCTGGTGGCACGCGAAACGCGCGGTCGAGGCGATTCAGGTCGACTGGCAAGAACCATCAGCCGACAGCAAAGTCCGGCCGATGCCCGCCGACTTTTCCAGCGATGCCTGGCTCAAGCGCCTCGCTGAAGATAAAAGCCCCGCCAAAGATGATGAACATGAAGGCGACGTGGCGGGGAATCTCAACGAGGCCAAGACGCGGATCGACGCCACTTACCACAATCAATACCTCAACCACGGTCAGTTGGAGCCGCCCTCGGCGCTGGCCAGATTCAATCCGGACGGTTCGCTGGAGGTCTGGCTGCCCAATCAGGCGCCGGACATGTTCCGCGCGGACATCGCCAAGCGCACCGGTCTGGATCCGTCGCGCATCACCTTGCATTCGCCGCTGCTGGGGGGCTTCTTCGGTCGGCATTTTCTCTACGATTCCGCCAGTCCTTATCCGCAGGCGATCGAGTTGGCCAAAGCGGTGGGTCGCCCGGTCAAACTGATCTGGAGTCGCGAGGAAGAGTTTCTGCGTGACGTGCTCCGCCCCGTTGCGGCGGTGAATTTCCGCGCCGCGCTGGACAAGGACGGCTGGCCGCTGGCAATCGAGGCGATCAGTGCCACCGAAGGCCCGACCGAGGCCCTCGCTGGCAAGCAGGGCGAAAAACTCGACCCCACCGCGCTTGAGGGGTTGTCGGGCAAATCCTATGCAATCGCCAACAAGCGCATCGCGCAAATCTACGTCAAAGGCCCGGCGATGCTCGGTTATTGGCGTTCCGTGGGCAATTCCCTCAACGACTTCTTCTACGAATCGTTCCTTGATGGACTGGCTGATAAGGGCGGCAAGGATCCGTTCGAACTGCGCCTGCATTTGCTGCGCGACAACAAACGTTTGACCACCTTGCTGCAAGCGGCAGGTGAGTTATCGGGTGGCTGGAAGCGCGGCCCGTTTACCGCCGAGGATGGCAGCCGCCGTGCGCGAGGCGTGGCAATGGCTTCGCCGTTCGGAACGCACACGGCGGTAATCGCCGAGGTGTCGATCGAAAACGGCCAGGTCAAAGTGCATGACATCTGGCAGGCGATTGACCCGGGCAGCATCGTCAATCCGGCGATTGTCGAGGCGCAGGTCAATGGTGCCGTGGCGTTGGGGTTATCGCAGACACTGGTGGAAGAGGCCGTTTGGCTGGATGGCAAACCACGCGCGCGCAACTACGATTTGTACCCGATCCTGCCGCCTGCGCGGATGGCGCGGGTGCATGTGCGTGTTGTCGAGAGCGGGGAAAAAATGGGCGGCATCGGTGAACCGCCACTGCCCGCCGTCGCGCCAGCCGTGGCGAACGCAGTGGCAACCCTGACCGGGCAACGGGTTCGCAGCCTGCCCATGAGCCGACACACCTTCACTTGATCAGCTCCGGAGCGTCCATGAATAACAGCCGATTCGCAAGAACCGCTGGCTGGCTGGCAGTGCCGTGCCTGGTCGCGGCAGGCCTGCTGGCCTGGTATGTCACCCGCGAGCCCGTCTCGCCTTTTGAAGATCACACGATCACTGCCGCCGACGTCGAACCGGCGCTGCTGGCTCGGGGCGAATACGTCGCCAGGCTCAGCGATTGCGTGGCTTGCCACAGCGTGCCGGGCGCAGCACCGTTCGCCGGTGGTCTGGAGATGGCCACGCCGCTGGGCGCGATTCACGCGACCAACATCACCCCGGATCCTCAAACCGGGATTGGTCGTTACAGCCTGGCCGATTTCGACCGTGCCGTGCGTCACGGCGTGGCACCTGACAGTCGCCGTTTGTACCCGGCGATGCCTTATCCGTCGTACGCCAAGCTCAGTGACAACGATGTGCGTGCGCTGTATGCGTTTTTCATGAAAGGTGTGGCGCCGGTCAAACAAGCGAACATCCCGAGCACGATTCCCTGGCCGCTGAACCTGCGCTGGCCGATTGCCGTGTGGAACGGTGTGTTTGTCGACAGCGGATCCTACGAACCCAACTCGTCGCAAGATGAAGTGTGGAATCGCGGCGCTTACCTGGTGCAGGGTGCCGGCCACTGCGGCAGTTGCCATACGCCTCGCGGTCTGGCGTTCAACGAAAAGGCGCTGGATGATTCCGCTGCGCCGTTCCTCGCGGGCGCCTTGCTGGACGGCTGGTACGCGCCGAGTCTGCGTGATGACCACAACACCGGGCTGGGCCGATGGAGCGAGGCGGAAATCGTCCAGTTCCTCAAAACCGGTCGCAATCGCCACGCGGTGGTCTACGGCTCAATGACCGAGGCGTTCAACAACTCCACGCAGTTCATGAGCGACGAAGATCTGACGGCCATCGCCCGCTATCTCAAATCGTTGCCTGGCGACCCGCAGCGCGACGGCCAGCCATGGCAATACCAGGCAGTTTCGGCAGCGACGCGTCTGGATTCTCCGGGTGGTCACACCTACGTCACGCGCTGTGCCTCGTGCCACGGCCTCGACGGCAAGGGGCAAGCGCAATGGATGCCGCCGCTGGCAGGCGCCACTTCTGCACTGGCCAAAGAGAGCGCCTCGGCAATCAACATCACCTTGAACGGCTCGCAGCGCATCGTCGCTGCCGGTGTACCGGACGCCTACCGCATGCCGGCATTCCGTGAGCAGTTGTCGGATCAGCAGATCGCCGAAGTGCTGACATTCATGCGCAGCACATGGGGCAATCAGGCCAGCGCTGTTGATGCACAAGCCGTTGGCAAGCTGCGTGAACACACTGATCCAGCCAGCAGCAGCCCGATCATTTTGCACATGCGCTAGAGGAGTCAAACGTAGAACTCGCCGTCAGGCCAGCGGCACCTTCACCAAAAAAGTGGTGCCGTGCTCGGTGTTGGAGACAACCTCGATTGTTCCTTGATGTGATGCGACGATCTCGGAAGCTATGAACAGCCCCAGACCCAGCCCCTCTGAAGGCGGGTGATCAACGACCGAGCGTTGCGAAAAACGCCCCATGGGATTGAAAATAAACGGCAGTACATCCTCGGCAATAGGCTCTCCGCGGTTGTGCACGGTAAAGATTGCCGAGCGATCAGAGACTGCCAGCTGCACTTCAATGGGTGTCTGAATATCGCCATGCTGGACAGCGTTGCCGATGATGTTGGAGAACACCTGCTCCATGCGCGGCCCATCAAATTTGCCTGCAACCGGTGCTTTCGCCGTGAAAACAACGTTGGCGTCAGGGTGAAACGCTCGTATTTCATCGACGATGCGTTCACACAGCGGCGCTAGATCCAACGCCACCTTTTTAACAGGAATGCCTGGCCCCATCTGGCAACGGGTCAAGTCCAGCAAGTCGTCCACAATCTGATTCGCGCGTCTCACGCTGGTGAAAATCTGGTTCGCCAGTCGGGTACCGCGTTCTCCGACATCGGCTGACCGGCGCAGGCTGTCCGCACCCAGCAGAATTGCACCTAGCGGTGTGCGCAAATCATGGCCGAGGATGCCGAGAAAGATATTGCGCGACGCGTCCACGGCTCTTGAATAACTGGCAATGGATTCGGCGAGCGCCTGATCGATGGCTTCGTGGAAGCGGTTCATGTCGTCAGCATCGAAGGGCGTGCCGGACTTCACTTTGACCATCCACTGATTGAGCACGCTGGTTCTCAACGCCCGGTATTCCGAGACCATCTGATCGATGGTAAACCCCGCCATCAACCGTGTGACGGCGTGGGTTTCGGCCGGCGTCTCTTCAGCGCTGCTGGGTCCATGCCCCAGAGATTTTGCGATTTGTTCCGAGCGTGTCTGTTGGGTGCGTAGATCTATAACGATGGCTTCGAGCATCTGGCCGGCATGATCGCGCAAGGCTTCACGATCCAGCGCCGCGCCGGGCGTCTCGATGGTTCTGGCGAAATCCTCCCACGCCTGAAGAATAGGCTCGATATGTTCAATGATGAAATCGGGGAGGCGCATGTCGGGAATACTGGTGAGGGCTTATGAAAAGTCGCCGAGCGTTCGTTTCACAGCATGAACGATCCAGTATGCTCACTTTCGTCCGACACTGCGCACTCCGATCGCAGCATCCATCAGTCGGGTTTGATCCTGCTACTTTTCCAGGAACTGTTCCATGCGCTATCGACGACTCGATCTGAATCTTTTAGTGGCGCTGGACGCCTTGTTAAGTGAGTGCAGCGTCAGCCGCGCAGCTGAGCGATTACATCTCGGGCAGTCGGCGACCAGCTCGGCACTCGGGCGCTTGCGCGAGCATTTCAATTGCTGGTGCAGGCGGGGCGGATCACCAGTCAGCTGGATCCCAAGGACGCGCGGCGTTACACCGTGCGATTGACGGCCAGCGGCAAGGAGCTGCATGACCGTGTGCTTAAAGTGGCACTGGAGCGCGAGTCGCGTCTGCTCAGCGGATTGACCCCGGGCGAGGTCGACACGCTCGTTGACTTGCTTGGGCGCCTGCATCTGCAGGTGCCCAATGTGAACAGTTATGACCCGAGTGACGATCAAGTCTGACCACCGCTGGCACACGCAGCGATCGGCGGGTCGCACTTATATCGCAGGTTTCATATCGCGCTCGTTCCGCCCGGTGAACGTCAGCCAGAACAAAATAAACACCGCGATGGCGAAGGCTGCCGGAAACAGCCAGATGCTTCGCCAGTCGTGAACGCCCGCTGTCGAAAAGTGGTCGGTCACCTGACCCGCTACCCAGAATCCGATCAGCATGCCAAAGCCGTAGGTGGCCAGTGTAATGAGTCCCTGGGCGGAACTGCGAAAGCGCTCTGAGGCTTTGGCGTCGGTGTAGATTTGCCCTGAGACGAAAAAGAAGTCATAGCAGACGCCGTGCAAGGCGATGCCGGCCAGCAGCATCATGGCTTGATCACCGTTACTGCCATAGGCGAACAGCAAATATCGCAACGCCCACGCCGACATCCCGATCAACAGTGCGATTTTGATGCCGAAACGATGGATAAACAGCGGCAGCAGCAACATGAAAAGCACTTCGGACACCTGCCCGATGGCCATTTTTGCGGTGGGGTTTTCGACACCGATTTCGGACAGAAACGGATTGGCGTTCTGGTAGTAAAACGCCAGAGGAATACAGATCAGAATCGAGGCGATGAAGAAGATCAGGTAGCCTCGATCCTTCAGCAAACCTAGAGCCTCCACCCCCAGCAGCTGTTTGAGCCCACCGGTATTTTCACCGTGCTCGAGCGGCGCGGTCGCGGGCAAAGTGAAGCTGTAGACACCAAGGATCAACGAGGCGACGGCGGACATCAGAAACGTGTTGCGCAGCGCTCCGTCCGCGATGGCCTGTTGAGAGTCCCAGGCAAAGCCGAAGCTGATCACCAGCCCGGCGATAATCCAGCCGATCGTTCCCCAAACGCGAATCCGCGAAAACTCCAGCGCGGGATCTTTCATTTGCCTGAACGCGACGGCATTGACCAATGCCAGGGTCGGCATATAGACCATCATGTAGGCGAGGACGTAAGGGTAAAACGCGCTGAAATCATCAGCGAGATAGAGCTGGTAGAGCAGGGCCGCGCCCAGTAGATGCAGCACCGCCAGAATGCGTTCCGCGTTGAAAAAGCGGTCAGCAATCAGGCCAATCACGAACGGGGCGAAAATCGCTCCCCACGATTGCGTGGAGAAGGCCATGCCCACCTGACCGCCGCTGGCAGCCAGTGTCGTGGTGAGGAACGTCCCGAGGGTGACGAACCAGCCACCCCAGATAAAAAATTGCAGAAACATCATCGCGCTCAGTCGCGCGTTAATTCCAGACATGTCAGTCACCCTATTATTCTTATTGGATAGACGTTATTGGATAGACGTTAGTGGCCAGCCGCTGTGGCGTCAGTCATCGCCCAGGCCGAGCAGTCGTCGGTTGGATTGCTGATCGGCCGTCACACGGGCGAAATCGTCGAAAGCCTTGTCGGTCTTCTTGATCATGTGTTGCTCAATGAATGCCGCGCCTTCTGCGGCGCCCTGGGCGGCGTCCTTCAGGCAGCATTCCCATTCCAGCACGGCCCAGCCGCTGAAATCGTATTGGGTCAATTTGCTGAAGATCGACTTGAAATCGATCTGGCCGTCGCCCAGCGATCTGAATCTGCCGGGCCGATCCATCCAGCCCTGATACCCGCCGTACACGCCGGAGCGGGCGTCGGGACGGAACTCGGCATCCTTGACGTGGAACATGCGGATGCGCTCGTGATAGCGATCGATGAAACCCAAGTAGTCCATTTGTTGTAAAAGCAGATGGCTTGGATCGTAGAGAATCGCCGCGCGCGGGTGATGATTCACCGCTTCGAGAAAGCGTTCGAACGAGGCGCCGTCGTGCAGATCTTCCCCAGGATGGATCTCGTAGCAGAGATCAACGCCCGCTGCTTCAAAGCAATCGAGGATCGGTAACCAGCGCCGCGCCAGCTCGGCAAACCCCTCATCGACAAGCCCGGCCGGGCGTTGTGGCCACGGGTACAGAAACGGCCAGAGCAAGGCGCCGGAGAATGTCGCGTGAGCCGTCAGGCCCAAGCGCTGACTGGCACGGGCGGCGAGTTTGAGCTGGGAAATTGCCCACTCTGTGCGAGCCTTAGGCTGGCCGCGTAAATGTTCAGGGGCGAAGTCGTCGAAGACGGCGTCGAATGCGGGATGCACGGCGACCAACTGGCCTTGCAGGTGCGTCGACAGTTCGCTGATGACCACGCCCGCTCGCGCACAGGTGGCGATGAGTTCGTCGCAGTAATCCTGACTCTCGGCTGCTCGCTCAAGGTCGATGAATTGCGTGCCGAGGGTCGGTATCTGGATCGCCTTGTAGCCTTGGGAGGCCGCCCATTGCGCGATCTCGGATAACGTATGGAACGGGCTCTCGCTGGACATGAACTGGGCGAGAAAAATACCTGGCCCGCGCATGCCTTTGGTCTGTCGCAACTCAGCGTTCATCTGAGGATTCTCCTGCGGTGTAGGTATCGGGGATTTCGCTCCACTTGGCGTCATCCCGATGGTTGGCGATGGCCGTCTCGATGAACGCCATGCCGCGTAAACCAACGTTGATTCCGGGAACGCCCGGCGCATCGTGGCCTGGCACTTTGTGCAAAATCGATTGCGCCAGTGCGCGATAAAGATTGGCCATGGCTTCGAGATAACCCTCCGGATGCCCGGCGGGCAGGCGCATCCGCGATAAGGCGTCGGCGCACAACCAGGGTTGCCCGACGCCTGAGCGCAACAGGCGGATCGGCTGGTCAATCGAGCGATGGATCAGGCTGGCCGGGTCTTCCTGACGCCACTCCAGCCCGCCTTTGTCACCGTAGAGGCGGATCTTCAACGGGTTTTCCTCTCCCGCGCAGACCTGGCTGGCGATCAATACACCGCTGGCGCCATCGGCCATTTTGAACAGCATCGAGGCGTCGTCATCCAACTGACGGTTATCGAAGTGAGCGCTGAGCATTGCGCTGACGTGTTGAATTTTCTGGTCGGCGACAAACTCCGCGAGAGAGAAGGCGTGAGTGCCGATATCACCGATGCAGCCACCGATGCCGGACTGCGCGGGGTCGTCTCGCCAGTCCGCCTGTTTATTGCCGCGTCCGGAGACATCTTCGCTGAGCCAGCCTTGAGGATATTCGACCAGCACCTTGCGCAGGCGGCCGATCACACCGCTGCGTACCATTTCGCGGGCCTGCCAGACCATCGCATAGCCGAGGTAGGTGTGAGCCAGCCCGTAGATTCGATCGCTGTGGATGACGTCGTGTCGGAGCGACTGCAGTTCAGCAAGATCCAGCGCAGCAGGTTTTTCACTGAACACATGGAAACCGGCGCGCAGCGCTTTACTGGCAATCGGTGCATGCAGATGGTTTGGCGTGACGATCACCAGCAATTCCATGCGCTGCTCAGGCGCAAGCACACTTTCGGCGTCGAGCATTGCCTGCCAGGTGTCATAGCAGCGCTGGGCAGGCACACCCAATGCAGCGGCGGTGCGCTGGTTATTTTCAGGCGTGCGACTGAAGGCACCACAGACCAGCTCGAACTGGCCATCCAGGCGTGCCGCCTGCCGATGCGCCTGAGCAATGAAGGCGCCTTCACCGCCGCCGACAAAACCCATTCTTATTTTTCGACCTGCTGAACTCATGTCACTCGTCTCGGTGGGGTAATTGTTCACTATGCTTGAATGGTGATGTAACCGGTTACATCTGCCCGGAAATTTAGGCTTCAATTCCGGCAGTGTCAAATCCTGCGACGATGTGGAGTGGACATTTCCGCCTGTCGCGACGTGCGGTAAGCTGCCGCTCTCGAACTTCCGAACACGCGAGGCGTTTGTGTCAAATATCCGTGAGGTTGCTCGACTGGCAGGTGTATCCGTGGCAACGGTGTCCAGAACACTGAAATCACCGGAAAGGGTGCTCCCCGAAACCCGCGACAAGGTCAACGCCGCCGTCGAACAAGCCAACTACCGACCGAACCTGATGGCCGTGCAGTTTCGCTCGCGAAAAACCGGCAACCTGGTGATCCTCGTTCCGGCAATCGCCAATACATTTTTCGCACGGGTGATCAGTGGGGCGCAGAAGGCAGCGCAGGCGGCCGGGTATCGTCTGCTGCTTTGCGATACTCAAGGGCAAGAAGCCGTTGAACGTCAATTCGCCGAACTGGTATATGCCCACCAGGCGGACGGCGTGATTCAACTGCGCGCGTTTGATCCCTTTGATACCGCGGCGTCGAGCGCGGATCTGCCGCCGATCGTTAATGCCTGCGAAGTCATCAGTGACGGGCGTCACGCCACCATCAGCCTGGATAATTTCGCGGCCGCCAAGGCAATGACGCAACACCTTATCGCGCTGGGACATCAGCGGATCGGACTGATCAAAGGCTCAAGAAGCAGTCCTCTGACACGCGACCGACTGGCCGGCTATCAGGCCGCTTTGCGCGAAGCCGGAATCGGTTACGACGAGGAATTGGTCTGCCATGGCGACTTCACTCTGAATGCCGGGTTCGTTGGCGCTTCGACAATGCTCTCGATGGCCACGAAGCCAACTGCGCTTTTCTGTGAAAACGACGAGATGGCCATCGGTGCCTTGAAACGCATCAAGCAAGCGGGTTTGCGCGTGCCTGAGGATATTTCACTGGTGGGCTTCGACGATATTCCGATGGCCGCCTACTGCGATCCACCCCTGACGACCATCTCGCAACCCGCTGAGGCGTTCGGTGAGAAAGCCGTGCAAATGCTGATCATGCTGATCGATAAGAAACCGCTGCCCAAGCGCCACGTCGTGCTGCCGTTCAAATTCACCGGCCGCGCCAGTTCAGGCCCTTGCGCGGATAGCAAAGCCCAGTCGCTTTAAGCAAGCTTCAAGCAATTTCACCGTGCCGGCGCACGTCGCCCAACGAATCGCGCTGCATCGACTGCAGGTTTTTCTCGATGGTTTCGCACAGCGCTTCCATCTGAATCTGATGCTCGCTGTGGCGAAACGGGCTTTGCAGATCGGTGCCGATGCGCTCGATCGCCAGCAACATAAACCCGACCACGGTAGAGGCCAGCGGCGTAAACCAGCCCAGCGACTCCACTAGGCCCACTGGCACGATCAGGCAGAACAGCGAGATAAACAGGCGCGGAAAATACACATAAGGGTAGGGCAGCGGCGTATTCGCGATCCGCTCCATACCGCCCTGACTGTTCGATAGATCCACCAGCGTCGATTCCAGCCGCGCCAGACGAATGCTGTCCAGACGCCCGGCCTTGTATTCCCGCGCCAACAACGCAGCGGAGCCGGTGAGAATGTCGTTGGCGAAGTTATTGGTGGTGCCGCTGCGCGCAAACTCATCAGCGGGAATAAACGCCCGGACTTCCTCAGGGCAAGGCAAACCTTGCAGATGCGCCGCCAAGCAATTCACGTAAGCAACGTGACGACGCAGCAACGTCGACTTGACCGGATTCACCTCGGTGCCGGGATCATCCAGCAACGTCAGCACCTGCCGGGCAAAACTGCGCGAACTGTTGATCATCGAACCCCACAGCGTCCGCGCTTCCCACCAGCGGTTGTAAGCGCTGCTGTTACGAAAACTGATCAGCACGATCAATGCCGAACCCAATAACGTCAGGGGCATCAGCGGCAAATTCAGCTTGGCGTTGAGAAACAGCATGAAGTCGACCGTGACGGCGATGTCCCACAACAACAGCCAGAACAAGGCCCAGCCGACATAGCCCAGGGTCTTGATGATCAAACGGTATTTTTTGACGATGGCAGCTTTCAAACGGAAACCTCGTGGCGAGCGGGAAGCAGTGATGCTTTAGCTCGGACGGTGTTTTCGCTGCAAGGTTCGATGAGGGCGGCGGGGGGCATGATAGATAGGGGTGCAGGAAGCCGGCTAATCGGCTCTGACACGTTTGAAGGAGATTGAAAGGTATCTTTTGATGAAGCGGGCAATCGGCGTTTCGATTTTCTTGTTGATGAACCAGGACGCGGCAATCATCAGGATGATGGTGCCCCAGAACAGCAGGTGCGGGTTCACCGCCGGGTAAGCGATGTTGAAGATCATGAAGCCGATCATTTGATGGAGCAGGTAAAGCGGATACGTCAGCGCACCCAACACCGTCCAGTTGCGCGGACTGATCGCAGTCGTTCGGTTGGTCGTGATCAAGTAGAACAGGATGAAAAACAGGCCGATCAGACCGCATACGATCAGCGGGTTGTATTCAGTTGAGTATTTGGATTCGATCGATTCGGCCCACACCATCGCGGTAAAGCAGGCTAACGCCAACGCGCCCAGCAAGAGTAGAACCCGGGTTGTGTTAAAGCCTTTGACCCACGCCAGGTAGAACGTGGCTCCGGCGATGAGGTAGGCGGCGTAATCAGTGATCAATAGCGAGCGTAGCTTTTCCAACACCAGTATTTCCGCTGTTGCAGAAACCAGCAGCCAGGCCACGAGGAACGGTTCGATTTTGTCTATTTTCTTCACGCTCAACAGGACGGAAATCATCAGGTAGAACTTTATTTCTACAAACAGCGACCAGTACACCCCATCGATCGGTTCTACATTCAGCATCTCGCTCAGAAAGGCCATGTTGATCAAGTATTGGTAAAGATCGGCCGAGAAGCGTGGCTGGCCGATGGCTAACGTGAACAAAAAGGTCAGCGTGCAGCACACCCAGAACGCCGGGCAGAGGCGCACGACGCGGGATATGAAAAATACGCTGAGGTTGTTGCTCGACGCGGTCATCAGGATGACAAATCCGCTGATCATGAAAAAAAGTTCGACGCCCAGATAACCGTATTTGGCAGGCTCGGCCAACCAGGGATAGGGCATCGTCGACATGTCGCCTTTAGCATAGCCGCGAAACGCATAGTGAAAAATCACGACGGCGATAGCGGCGAGGAAGCGCAGCAAATCCAGTTCCTGCAGCCGTCGGTTGTTCATATAGGGCGCTCCAGACTTTTTCGCGCTGATTGAAACTGACGACTCTGGTCACTCAAACGTGACCCCAGGCGAAAGCGATTGAAGCCGTGGCGATTCGTCCCCCGGTTTGATGAGACGGCTATGGACTGCGTTGCCACATGTGGATGTAGTCGATTTCGAAGGTGGAGGGCAGGTCAGCGTCATCGACAATGCCGAACCACTTCCACATCGCCTCACTGTCAAAGACGATCTCCATGGGGAAGAAGAAATGGCTGTTCTTCGATTCCCGCACCAGCACGCCATCGACGTACCAGCGCAGGGTGTCGGGCTGCCAGTCGAAGCCGTAGACATGGAAGTCTTCCGCCAGGCGCCATGGACTCAGCCAAATGCTGCCGTCGGCGATGTGTTCGCTGCTTTGCGGCGTGGCCCATAAGTGGGCGTTCATGTTGTACGAACGGTCGAGGGCGGCATTTTTGGTTTTGCCGCCGATTTCGAAAATGTCGATTTCGGTGGCGTTGTCCATCATGCCCGTCCACGCCAGCCAGAATGCGCTGGAGCCGGCGGAATTCATCGGCTTGGCTCGTGCTTCGTAGTAACCGTAAAAACCGCGTTCAAGGGTGCGAACCATCGCTGAGGTGTAGTCCTTGAAACCGAGTTTGACGTACTTGTCGGGCAAGCTTTCTTTGCGGAAGACTATGTTCAGGTTGCCATCGTGGACGAAGGCATTGTTCGGCGAGTAAAGCGCCGGTTTACGTCCGAGCGATTCATTGCCGATGCCGTTATTGACGTGCCAGCGGGTGCGATCGAGGGCGCTGCCATTGAACTCGTCCGACAGTGTCGTGTTGAGCGTCCACTGACCGGCATTGGCCTGATCGGACAGCGGCAGATCGGGATTACTCCGCGTCGGCAACCGGCCTAGCGACCCCACGCGCGTCCAGGTATTGGCCACGCTGGGGACGGCCACTGACCACTTGTTTGCCAGGTAATGAAAGACTTGCTGGCGCTCGGCGAGGGAGGCAAACGCTCGGTCGTAAACCAGCACTTCGGCGATGTCGCCACGAAAGTTTTCGGCATTGCCCACGGCATTACGACCGACCCCATACGGGCCAATCGGCACATCGTAAAGCTCCAGCACCGACACCGTCGGCGCGTACGCGTCGGTCTGCGCCAGGCTGATGGCGATATTCGGCAGCACGTTATCGTTTTGCGACGGCTGCGGGCGTGAACTGAACAAGCGTTGCCAAGGGTCACTCCCGGCCTGTTCGGGCAATCGGCGCGACACGATCAATACCGTCACCGCGCCTTTGGCGCTGCGCAGTGTCGTACCCAGAAACCCCGACTCACCAGTGAAACGCACCACCGGAAGGCTATTCAGTGCGTTCGCCATGCGCTGTGGCGGCGCGATGGCCTCGTCGACGCTGGCATCATTGCCCTTGCCGGATTTGTCCTTCCAATGCCGGACACGGTTCTGTCCGTCCAGGGTCATCGTTGACGGATCCGCCGCATCCAGCCACAACACCAGCCCGGTAGTGGGTACAGCGGGCGGCGTCGAGGCGGCGTTGCCCGCCATCGATACCGCCAGCAGGGCGATCAGCAAAGCGCCTCTAACGCTCATTTGACTGCAGTCAGCGTTGGCACTTCGAAGGAAGACTGATACCCCTGCGGATTACACGACTGCCACCGCCACGTATCGACAATCATCTGTTGCAGATCGCGTTGCGCCGTCCAGCCCAACTCGCGTCCAGCCTTGCCGGGGTCGGCCCAGCATTTTGCGATGTCACCCTCGCGTCGCGGGGCGAAACGGTAGGGGATGGTGATGCCGGTGATATCTTCAAAGCTCTGGATGATCTGCAGCACGCTGTAGCCCACGCCGGTGCCGAGGTTCCAGACATGGATGCCGTTATTGCGCTGCAACACCAGCAGTGCCTTGAGGTGGCCGATGGCAAGGTCGACCACGTGGATGTAGTCGCGCACGCAGGTGCCGTCCACCGTGGGGTAATCGCTGCCGTACACCGTGAGTTCGGCAATCCGGCCAATGGCGACCTGGGTCAGACACGGCAACAGATTGTTGGGACTGCCTCGGGGATCTTCGCCGATCATTCCGCTTTCGTGGGCGCCAATCGGGTTGAAATAGCGTAATAAACCGATGCTCCAGCGTGGGTCGGAGTGGCACAGATCGGTGAGTAACTCTTCGATCATCAGCTTGGTGCGGCCGTAGGGATTGACCGGTTTGCCGGTGCCGCAATCTTCGGCAATCGGTATCTGTGTCGGCTCGCCGTAGACCGTGGCCGAGGAGCTGAACACCAATTGAAAGACGTTATTGCGCGCCATCGCCCGGCACAGTTCAAGGGTGCCGGCGACGTTGTTGGTGTAGTAATCCAACGGCTTGCGCACGCTTTCTTCAACGGATTTGAGGCTGGCAAAATGCACCACGGCATCGATGTCATAGCGTTGGAAGATGTCGTCCAGCAGGGCCGCATCGCGGATATCGCCGTGGATGAAATCCACCCGCGTCAAGGTCAGTTGCTCAAGACGCTCGATGCACTCTCGACAGCTGTTGCTCAAATTGTCGAGCACCACCACGGGGTGACCGGCATTGATCAGTGCCAACGCGGTGTGTGAGCCAATGTAGCCGGCCCCTCCGGTAATCAAGGTCGTTTTGCGCATAGTGCGGGCTTCCTGTTTCGGGGAGTGAATTCAGCGGGAGGTAAAAACCGATTTGAATTCTTGCGGCCAGCGCGGGTGCATGACGCTATACGTCACGGCATAGCTCAGCGCGCCGATCACAACGTTGCCGATCAGGTGCAGGTAGCCCAGCAAACCTGAGTGTGCCGACGCATACGAGACGGTGGCGGCCATCACCAGGGAGGCCGTCACGCTGCGGTAATTGGAGTCGAAGAACCGCTGCCAGCCGTAGCCGATGGCCGCATTGAGTCCACGGATTTGCAGGGGGGTGATGATCAGCATCCGCGCCAACAGGGCAATGGCGGCGGCCATGCCGCCATAAACGCTGCCAAAGCCGTAGACCAGCGCCAGCGCCAGAACGGTGGTGAGCACTTCCGCTTTGATCGTCAGCTGACTACGGTTGACCGCCACCAGTGCGGTAGTGGCGTACATGGCGGTGTTGCCGATGGCCACTGTGCAGGCAAGCACTTGCAGCAGGGGAATGGCTTCGGCCCACTTGGCGCCGAATATCAACAGGATGAGGTCGTTGGCCGTCAGCGCGATGCCGATGAACAACGGCGTCAACACGAAGCCGCTGACGGCGGTGGAATCGCCAAGGATCCCGAGCAGTCGTCCCGGCTCCGCACTGCGTCGCGAGAACACCGGCAGCGCATAGCTGAGCAGGCCGTTATAAATGGCCGTGCGTGGCAGATCGATGATGCGCATCGCCATGTTGAACATGCCGACCGCGTTCGCCCCGGCCGTCATCCCCAGCACCACGTTGACCCCGCGCTGCAGTGTCTGAGAACTCAGTGCGTTGATGGCAACCGGAGTGCCGGCCTTCAACAGTTCGCGCAAGAACCGAAGGTCTATATGAAACGCTATGCGCCGTGGCTCTGCGCGCATCAACACGATGATCGACACGAACTCCATGATCAGTGCCTGGGCAATGACCGCCCAGGCCCCCAATCCCCACAGCGCGACCGCGATGCCGCCAACACCGCCAACGACTTTGCCCAGTAACGTACGCGACGCCAGCATCTTGAAATTGCCGCTGCGGCGCATCTGCGCCACATAGACCCTCGCCATCATGGTGAAGAGCATTTTCACCGAAGCCGCCGCGGTCATCCATCGCAGCAACGGATCCTGCGTGTACAGCATCACTGCGGCAGAAATGATCACGATGGACAACAGGCTGACGATGACCGACGCCCAGAAGGCCGTGCTGATGTGTTTTTCCTCCAGGCGCTCGAGGCGTACCAGCGGGTCTTCCAGCACCGATGAATACACCAGACCGACCAATTCGACGATGGCAATGATGATCGTGCCCACGCCTAACTCGGCCGGCGACAGCAGCCTGGCGTAGGCAACAAAGGTGATCATCGAGAGGAAGATCAGTCCGAATTTCTCGGTGAATATCCAGCCCAGTGTGATGAGGCGACGATTGGCCATGGCGGATACCGGTTCAATGAGCGGCGGTTGAAACCGTTGGCTTGCGCAATGTTTTGGCGCGGGCGTAGAGGTAGCGCAACGTCGGCTTACCGTGGTCGAAGATCAGGGTTTGCCAGGAATGCCGGAACATGCGCTGGTACACGTCGATCACTTCGACATGCTCGCCGCCTCGGGAAAATGTGTTGAGAAAGTCGGTGTGATTGCCCAGCACGAAGTCGATCTGTTGCTGCTTGCTCAGCTGTGCGGCGTAACGAGCGAGGTAAACCTCAATGAAGCGGATCTTGTTCTGGTAGTACTTTTTCGGTTGCGCGGTCATGTTGCCGCTGTTGATCGAACGCTCCAGCAACACCTGCGGCACCGTGTGGATCTCCCAGTTTTCCGCGATTCGCGTCCACATGAAGCGGTCTTCGCTGTAGCGCAGGCCAGCATCGAAACCGCCGAGCTGCATGATCACATCGCGCTTGACCAGGGCAGCGGACACGCCGTTGACGACATTGGCGTGGATGAAATCGTAGAAGTGCATGCCGTTCTTCAGGCGGTTGTCCATTTGCCGCCTGCCGTCGCTGTAATTGACCTGCACGTAGCAGTCGATCAGCCCCACCGGTCGGCCCTGACGAGTCAGTTCGTCGTACAGGGCCAGTTGCAGCTCCAGCTTTTGCGGACGCCATTGGTCGTCGGCATCCAGCATCGCCACAAACGTCTCCTGGCTGTGACGCATGCCGTGGTTGCGGGCGCTGGACTGGCCTTCGTTGGCTTGTTGCAGCAACGTCAGGCGAAACGGCGCTTTGAAATCCCTGACCCGTTGCGGGCCGTCATCGGTAGAGCCGTCGTCGATGACGATGACGTGATCGGGCAGGCGGGTCTGGTCGGCCAGGGATGCCAGCGTTTGCTCGATACTGGCGGCGCCGTTGTACATCGGGATAACCACGCACACGGAATGCGCTGAACGGAGGGCTGGGTTGGGCACGGTTGTTTCTCCTGCTGTTACGCCTTGGCTGAATCACGCGGAAATACAGCGCCAGCGCGAGGCTGACGCAGGGTCGCCGGTGATGACTCGGGGAATGTCGCGGGGTGACGCCGAAAGGACAGGGCGAGGGTGCAGAACACCAGGAACTCGGCGGATCGATAGTTGGGGATCACGTACGCCACGTAATTAGTGACGGCGAACAAACCGATGATGACCAGCGCGCTGGCGCGAAACTGTGCGGCCTGGTTCGCTGTTACGGCGCGGTATTGTTTCAGCAGCGCTTCGCCCAGCAGCAACACCAATGCCGCCAACTGAATCAAACCGCCGTTGAGCAGGGTTTCCATGTAGCCGCTGTGGGCGTTGCCGATGTAACCCCAACGCGTGATGAACGCGTCGGCATCAGGACTGGCCCAGAACGCGCCGTAGCCATAACCCTTGAGCCATTGCTGGTCGACATACGGCGCGAGCAGCTCCCAGATCAACGTGCGGTCAGTCAGTGAGGGATCGCGGCCGGCCACCTCCAGCAGCCATGCAATGTGGTTGTACAGCAGCAGGCAAAACAGCATGAACACCAAGGTGCAACCGAGGAACAGCCACTGCGAGCGATTGATACGCAAGCGGATCAGGGTGAGGAAGTAGCCGTAGCTCGCCGTGCCGCAAATGATCAACGCCACGCCGGTGGCCGACTGGGCGAGCAGGATGGCAATCAGCGAAAAAAACGAGCAGAACAGCGCCCAGCGGTTGCCTTTGCGGATCATCGGCAGCAACAGCAGGATGGCGATCGCGTTGAGCCGTGCGCCGGCGTTCTTCTCGGCAAAAATCCCTTTGAATGCGCCGTCGCGTATTCCCCCCGAGAGGAACGCGACGCTTGGCATGACCACGGCGAGTATCAAGCCGATCAACGCCGCCACGCCGATGGCACAGCCGAGCATGAAAGTGATTTTTTCCAGTGGGTAGTTGTAGGCAATGAACCCGGCAAAAAACACCACGCTGAGCATCGCGACGACGCGTTTGAGGCTCAGCATCGGGTCGTAAGACCAACCGATTGAGGCGATCACCGTGAGCAGGAACAGCAGCAGAAAGACGTTGCTGCGATAAAAGGTTTTGCTCAGGAAGACCTTGTTGCGGATGAAGAAGAACAGCGGCACCAAAAGCGTGATAAGACCGCAGACCTGGTTGGCGACGCTGCCCTCGAGGTCGCGATCGACATCGCCGAAATTGAACCCGCCACCGAGGCCCAAGATAAAGGTGATGACCTGGATGTAAAACAGCACACCGAACAGGGTGAAGCCATCCCGCAGCGTCGAATATCGGATCGCCAGTGTGTTCACGGTGATGGACTCCCCAGCAACGCATCGAGGTAGGACTGCACCGCTTTGGCATTCATGAATCGGGCGGCCGCCTGAAGGCGCAGATGACGTTGAAAATGCCGAGGTGTGGCGAGTTGCAGGGCAATCGCTTGCGCCAATGCCGGCGGGTCATCGACGTCGACAAGTGGCGCAACCAGGCCGCCGATCAAAATGTCCTGAGGACCATGGGGGCAGCGCGTCGCCACCACCGGAGTGCCCGTCGACAACGCTTCGACCAGTGCGTTGGGGCTGCCTTCGAAGCGGGACGACAGCACAAAACAATCGGCCGCCGCGACTTCCGCCAAGGGATCGGTGGTGTAACCGGGAAGGTCGACGCGATCGGCGACGCCCAATGTGCAGGCCAAATCAACCAATCGCGACTTGAGCGCGCCTTCACCAAAAATGATCAAACGCACACGGCTGTCCGGCAACGCGGCGAACGCTCGGATCAGGGTGTCGAAACCTTTTTGCGGCGCCAGGCGCCCGACCGCGACGACTACTGGGCCGGACTTTTCCCGCAACCATTGATGGCTGGGCCGCGCCGGTGTCTTCTCGCGAAAGTCGTTGTCGAGCACCGGGTTGTCGGCAGTGGTCACGTCCTGATGCCGCGCAATTGTGGTTTCGACCAGATCCAGCGCGACACCGCGCGAGACGCAGATCACCGGGTTGGGTATCAGCCGATACAGCAGCGGAGCCAACAGATAAGCGATGCGCACCATGAAAGCGGGGTTGACGTGTTTGTCATGGGAAAAGGCATTGCGTTCGCTGACGTGCAAACGTGCGAGCGTGCCGGACAGTGCAGCCGCAGCGATCGCCACGACGTTAACGTGAGTGAGGGCCGCCAGTTGCGCATCAAAGCGATTGCGCCGAAGAAATCGCGCGAGTGCCGGCACCGCACGCACGCTGCGCGGGCTGTGCAATTCAACTTTTTTCACGCGCGGGTCGAGGTGCGCGGCGTTGACGCCGCCGCCGGTGAGCATCAACAACGTCACGTCGTTACCGGCGTCGACCAGCGCACCGGCCAGTCGCGTCATCATTTTCTCGGCACCGCCGGCGCCGAGGTCGTGCAGGATAATCAGCAATTTTTTCATTGGTTCCACACCTGGTAATAGGC
The DNA here is from genome assembly GCF_902706155.1 of Pseudomonas sp. 18058. NCBI lineage: Bacteria > Pseudomonadati > Pseudomonadota > Gammaproteobacteria > Pseudomonadales > Pseudomonadaceae > Pseudomonas > Pseudomonas sp. 18058. The sequence goes on along the minus strand of NZ_CACSJY010000004.1, from coordinate 92,543 downwards.
CTGCGCGGCGTGCTGACTGGTGTATGGGCGGATGGCGTCAGTGATCATGGTTTCGCTGGGCGCGAGATCATCCCGCGCTGACAGGCTTCGGAGCATTCCATCGGCCAGTGCCGGTACGTCGTTGACCTTGACCAAAAGGCCCAGTCGGCCGTCGTCGAGCAGTTCTCTGGGGCCTGTCTGGCAGTCGCAGGCGAGCACTGGCGTGCCCAGCGCCAAGGCCTCGATCAGTACGGTCGGCATGCCTTCATGCAGGGAACTCAGGATGAACAGGCGCGCGTGTCGGAGCAGGGGGTAGGGGTTGTGCAAATAACCGGTGAAGTGCACCCGGTGCGCGACGCCCAGACGCTGGGCCTGCGCCGCTAACGCAGTGCGCAAGTGGCCGTCGCCGGCGATCACCAGATCCGGCAGCACCCGGCGGTGCAATGCCAAAGCGTAGGCATCGAGCAACAGGTGAAAGCCTTTCTGCTCGGTCAGTCGTCCCAGCGCCAACCAATAGTCACCGGGTAATCCTGCGGGCAGCGGCGCCTGCGCGGCTTGAAACAGTTGCTCGGTGATGACCGCGTTGGGGCAATAGCTCACGCGCTGCTGACCCCAAGGCAGCAAGTCGACAAGTGACTGGCGCAGCACCGTGGAAACCGTCACCACTTTTCCGCTGCCGCACAGGTACAAGGCATAGAGCAGGCGCAGGCTTGAAGGGCCGGTTTTCTGCTCAGTGCTGTCCAGCGTCACGTGCCGGCTGTAGATGACTTTGCAGGCACTGCCCAAGGTGGCGAACCAGGTGCAGACGTTGGCCTGTTCCTTGGCGGAAATGAGATGAGTGACGTTCTCGCGCTGAATCAGCCGGCGCAACAGAATGATCGAGCGGATCAACCCGGCGATGCCGCTGCCACCACCGTTGTGGTGACGCTGATCGCCTTCAGTGTCCGGTGTCTCACCGTTCATGACAAAGAAGCTCACCCGCTGGCCATCCTTGAGAAACTGCTCGGACAACCGTCGCTGGACGCGCTCGACGCCACCGCCCAACTTGAAATCCTTGAGGATAAACAGGATGTGCATGGTCATTCCCCAACGCTGATGGCGACTTTGTGTCGGGCCAGCATCGCCAGCAGCTGCACAAAATTGCTGGGGTAATCGATGAGGTAGCGCTTGATTGTGTGGGGCTCGCGGTACATGCGATAAAACGCGCGCAGATGCAGGCGATTGATCAGTGCCGGGTAGTACTGCCGCGTCGCCAGCGCTTCCTGTCGAATGAACCCGCCACAGGTAAAAGCCACCCCGCGAAAGCCTGCCTGCAACGCATCCTGCTCGAACTGTTCCTGCAGTCCGGCGCCGAGGCCGACGATCAGGATGTCCGCCTCGCTGTGACAGATATCAGTCCGTATACCTTCGGCCTGTTCGGCGTTGAAATAGCCATGGTGATAACCGGCGATGACCAGTTGCGGATAGAGGCTTCTGATCTTGAGGATGAACAGATCCAGCTCGGCTTGCCGGGCACCGACGAAGTACACACGCTTGCCCAGTTGTTCGGCACCACTGAGCACGCGGTCGGCAATCGAGGTGAAGTCAAAACTGACCCGGCCGATCGTCCTGCCGGTCACGCGTGACATGAATGTCGACATGAGCATGCCGTCGCAAAAATAGGTAATGGTGCTCGGGTTCTGCTCGAACACGCTGCCGATGGAGGCGAAATTGATGAAGGAATACGCCTGGTTGGCGTCGAGTAATTGCGGTGAGTAATGCCCGACCAATTCCAGTCTGAACATGGCGTGGCTCCTTTCAGATGACTGAAGGGGTTGGCCGCCCCACGGATACGTAGGTGAAGCCGCGCTTACTCAAACGCTGCGGATCGAACAGATTGCGCCCATCGAAAATCAACGGGTGCTTGAGCTGCCCAGCGATCCGGTCGAAGTCCGGCGCGCGAAACGCTTGCCACTCGGTGACGATGATCAGCGCGTCGGCATTTTTCAGCGCGGCTTCCTTGGTGCCCGCCAGCGTCAGGTCATCGCGCGCGCCATAAATGCGCTGGGCCTCTTCCATGGCTTTCGGATCAAAGGCCTGAACGCTGGCGCCGGCCTGCCACAACGCCTCCATCAATACGCGGCTGGGCGCTTCGCGCATGTCGTCGGTATTGGGTTTGAAGCTCAACCCCCACAGGGCAAAGGTCTTGCCGCGCAGGTGACCTTCGAAGTGGTTGAACACCTTGCTGTACAGACTGGCTTTCTGCTCCTGGTTGCGTGACTCCACTGCCTTGAGCAGCCGAGCGTCAATGTCGACACTGGTCGCGGCATGGATCAGCGCCTTCACGTCTTTGGGAAAACACGAGCCGCCGTAGCCGAGGCCGGGATAGATAAACTGATAACCGATGCGGGGGTCGGCGCCGATGCCGTGGCGCACCTTCTCGATGTCGGCACCGAGCTTTTCCGCCAGGCAGGCCATTTCGTTCATGAAACTGATCTTGGTCGCGAGCATGCAATTGGCGGCGTACTTGGTCAGTTCCGCACTGCGCACGTCCATGACAATGATTTTTTCGCGGCTGCGATTGAACGGCTCATACAGTTCGCGCATGACCTCTTCGGCACGCGGGCTATCGGTGCCGACGATGATTCGGTCGGGGCGCATGCAGTCATCGACCGCGCAGCCTTCCTTGAGAAATTCAGGATTGGAAACCACGTCGAACGTCAGATCGCCGCGATCATGGTCGGCCAGCACCTGCTCGACACACTCACGCACCCGGTCACCCGTGCCCACCGGCACCGTGGATTTGTTGACGATGATGAGGTGCCGATCCATGTTCAGCGCGACGGTTTGCGCCACGCTCAAGACGTATTTGAGATCGGCTGATCCGTCCTCGTCTGGCGGAGTGCCGACGGCGATCAACAACACATCACCGTGCTGTACGGCTGCGGCCAGATCCGTGCCGAAGCGCAGTCGGCCACTTTGGTAGTTGTCGCGCACCAAGGTTTTCAGGCCCGGCTCGTAGATGGGCAGCGTGCCTTCTTTCAGCGCCTCCACCCTGGCAACATCGACGTCGACGCAGAGCACGTTGTGCCCCACCTCGGCCAGCGCAGCGCCTTGAACAAGGCCCACGTAACCAATACCGAATACGCTCACATTCATGGTCAAACCTCAGGTCGTTTGATGGTTGTCAACGCAGGGGCAGGGGGGGGGGCTGAAGCGCTCGGGCAGCGGTCAGTAGATGTTTTTCGAAAACAGCGTGAAGGGGGTTTTGAGGAGGATTTTCAGGTCGAGCCACAGCGACCATTGGTTGATGTAGTTGAGGTCTTGGGCGACGCGCAGCTGCATCTTTTCCACCGTCTCGGTTTCGCCGCGATGCCCGGTAATCTGGGCCAACCCGGTGATGCCCGGCTTGAGACGATGACGGGCCATGTAGGCGCGCACCTTGCCGGTGTAATAGAGGTTGTGGGTGACGGCATGCGGGCGCGGGCCAACCAGCGCCATCTGGCCGCAGACGACATTGAACAGCTGGGGCAACTCGTCGATGGAGGTGCTGCGCAGGAAGTGCCCGATTGACGTCAGTCGGTCATCGTTACGGGTGGCCTGACGCACCTCGCGGTCGTCGTGGACACGCATCGACCGAAACTTCCAGACCTTGATCACTTCCCCGTTGCAACCGTGGCGGTTTTGCTTGAACAGCACCGGGCCCGGCGAGGTCAGTTTGACCGCGGCCGCCACGCCCAACAGCAGCGGGCTGAGCAGAACAATTGCCAGCATGGCCAGACTGCGTTCCAACAGATCCTTGCAAAGCAGGCTGGCAGGGTGCGAGCTGATCAGGCTTTCATTGAGGTAAATGGCGGGCATTCGCTCGATTTCCGAGATCGAATGGTTGAGGAGCATCATGCTGCCAAAATCAGGTATCCATACGACGTCGACATTCATGTCCAGCAGGTCGATGTAGAGCGCTTCAATGGTCGCGGCATGGGCCAGGGTCAGCACGATATAGACGCGGCGCACTTCCCGGCGCGTGATGATTTCGCGGATCGCGTCGACGTGGCCGAGTAGCGGCAAAATGCTCGGCGCCGGGCCGCTGTCATCGGCTGCGGCGATGAAGCCCAGCACCAATGCGCGGTTCGGTCTGGAGAGTTTCTTCGCCAGCTCATGGGCGGTCGGGCAGGTGCCGATGATCACTGCGCGACGCCCGTTGCACACCCTGCGCGAGTGCAGCCTGGCGAAGTAATGCAGCGGCAGAAAACTCAACGCCTGCACTACGAAACCCAGCACCGCCCAAATCATGATCACCTGGCGCGAATAAATCGCACTGGTCTGGGTGCTGAAGGCAATCGCGGCGAGCACGGCCAGCAGGATCAACCAGCCAGCCAGCAACCTGCCGAGTCCGACCAACAGGCCATGGCGCTTGTGGTAGACCTGCATCACGCTGTAAATCGGCACTGAACCGAGCACGGTCAGAATGATCAGGACGCGGTATTCGCTGGTCAGACTGCCGACGCGCCAATACACCAGCAGCATCAGCAGCGAGGTGGCCAGCGCCAGCGCACAGGCCCACTGGCCCCAGAACGTCAGGCCTCGGCGGTGCGTCATATGAGCGGTATAGAGCGGCGTCATGGGCTTAACCTCAGGCAACAGTTATCCATCAGCGCTGATCGGACAAACACGAGGTGTCTTCCGCAGGCTGTTCCGTGGTCAGGCAGAGGTGACGCGAATTAGTGATGGCGAGACGTGGCGTAGCGGCGGGCGTGTCAGCCCGCGATTATCTGGGCGCGAAGTCGTAGTCGTAGAACGCCCGGGAGTGGTGATAGCCGTACTTGCGTGCCTTGCGCAGATCCACCTGGTTGAGGACGGAGCCAAACACCGGCACCTGACTCTGCTGCAACATAGCGATTCCCCGCTGAACCTGGCTGACTGGCGTGCTGTCGGCCTTGACCACATAGATCACGGCATCCGAATGCTTGGCCAGCAGCAAGGCATCGCTGATCATTTCGGCAGGTGGAGAATCGATAATGATGTGGCGATACCGCGACCGCAGCACCTCCAGCATCCGCGCCATGCGCGGCGAGCTGAGCAAATCCTGCGGTGGTGGCTGCAGCGCCGGGTTGAGCGCAGAGGCAGGGGATGGCAAGCGCGGCGCCGCGAGCATGTCCAGCGCAGGCGGGAGGACTTTCCCGGCCGGCAACATGTCCAGATTGCCCACCGAAACAATGCAGTCTTCGAGTCGGGCGGTCCCGGCAATGACATTCGCCAGTCCCGGGCTGTCCGGTGGGAAATCAAAGTTCAGCGAGAGGGTCGGCTGACGCATGTCGGCGTCGATCAACAGCACACGCTCTAGCGACGTCAGGGAACTGGCCAGATTGGTGGCGATGGTGCTCTTACCTTCACCGGCAACCGTCGACGTCACCAGAACAACCTGCGAAGGCATTTCACTGCTTTGCAGCATCAACCAGGTGCGCAGATTACGGATGGTCTCGGAAAAGCGCGGGTTGTCGTTGTCGGCAAACAAGCGTGCCAGTTGCCGGCGGGTTTTCTTGGTCACCAGCGGCACGACGCTAAGCAGCGGAATGTTCAGCATGCTTTCGATCGACTCGTCGGTTTTGAAGGTGTTGCTCAGACTGTCGAACAGCAGCGCCAGCGCGACACCGATCACCGCTGCGATCAAACCGACGATGGCGACGATCAGCGTTTTACGCGGTTTGCTCGCATCGACGGGAACAATGGCCGGGTCGACGATACGGACTTTTGTCGAGTCCATGTCGGCGGTGGCAGTGGTTTCTTTCAAGCGGGTGACGAAGGTTTCATAGAGCGCTCGTGAGCTGTCGACCTCGCGCTGGAACTCGCGCAACTGAAACTCTTTGCGCGCGATGTCCTGAATTTGCGCCTTGTTGCTGTTAAAGGATTGGCGCAGCGACGCCTCGCTGGCCGTGGCGAGTTGGTATTGCCGCTCTATGCCGGCCACCACTTGCTGCACCTGTAATTGCAGGCTGGTGGTCGCGGTACGCAGTTCGGATTGCGCCGAGAGCAGGCTCGGATGTTTGGGGCCGTAGCGACCTGCCAATTCATCAACCTTGGCTTGGGCGAGGGCGCGATCCGCCTGGAATTTCTGCACCAACGGATTGCTCAAGACCGCCGGCACGCTGGACAGTCGGCTCAGATCGCCGTTGCCCAACGCCTTCGCCTGGCGGTACTCGCTTTCCGCTTCTGCGCGGTTACGCCGGGCATCAACCATGCGATTACCGGTCATTTCCAGTTCATTGGCGCTGATGGTCGCCACCCCGCCAACGTCGACCAGGCCTTGCTCTTCGCGGTAGCCCTGAAGCTTTTTCTCGGCAGCACGCAAATTGTCGCGCAGCTTGACCAGCCGGGTGTTCATCCAGGCGGTGGTGGTTTGCGACGACTTCTCGCTGGTGTCGAGTTGGCTATCGGTAAAACCTTGAGCCAGTGCGTTGGCTGCCGCTGCGGCCAGAGCGGGATCGGGCATCTCGACCTCGATCTCGAGCAATTGGCTCTTGCCGACGAACTTGACGCTGGTGTGCAGCATGAGGTTTTGCGTGACCTCATTGAAGGCGTCTTCCTCAGTCGGTGTCTCGTTGGGTGGCAAAAAGCGGCTCCAGCCAGGGATCCATTGGTCAAGGTCGAGCCCGCCCAGCCAATCGCGCGGCGTAAACCAGGGCTTCGGTTGCTGACGCGGGTCGGTGATCGGGTTGCTGGTCAGGCCGAGCTTTTTCACCGCGCGTTCGGCTAGATCGCGCGATTGCAGCAGCGCTTGTTGGGTCTGCAGATAGTCAGTGGCGTTGCCGCTGGAATCCTTGACCTGCTGGAACGACATCAGCGGCGGCGTTTTATCGTTGAACAGCAGGGTGGTGCTGCCGATGTATTGCGGGGTGATGGTGGAAACCACCGCGGCCGCCAGCAGAGCGCTGAGCACAACCCCCCAGCCGATGGCCCATTTGGCGCGCCAGATGACCCTCCAGAGTTTGAGAAGATCCAGGGTGTCCTTGTCTTCGCTGTACTGCTGATGCAGATGCGCTTGGAGAGGACGTTCGACGTAGGTGCTAGGGCTGTTGTCCATGGTTAGAAAAAGCCTTGTGCAATGGAAATGGTGTCGCCGGGAGCAATCGTGGTGTTTCGCGTAACGTTATCGGTGAGGGTCGAGCCACCGTCGCCGCGCATGATGGTCACGCGCTTGATCGAGGCCCGCTCGGTCAGGCCACCGCCCAACGCGATGGCTTTCTCCAGTGTCAGGCCCGGTACGAAGGGGTAGCTGCCGGGTTTTTGCACTTCGCCATTGATGTAGAAAGCCCGGTATTCAATCTGGCTCAGGCTGACTTTCGGATCGATCAGGTAACCCTGTTTGAGCCCGTCCACGATGATTTTTTCAACCTGGCCCGGGGTCAGTCCTTTGGCGGAAATCTCTCCCAGAAACGGATAGGAAAAGGTGCCCGCATCGCTGAGGCGGATCTTTTTCAGGCTCAACTCCGGCTCACCGAACACAATGATGCGCAAGACATCGCCGGCAGCCAGTTTGTATTGAGTGCCCGGATCCGCAGCAAAAACGGAGGGTACAAACGCCAGCGCAAACAAAAAGAAAAGACCGTGCCTGTTCATGTCGATACTCTCTTAAAGGCTGACGTTGAAGCTGATCTGAAACACGTTGCGGGTGAAACTTTCATCGTCGGCATCGGAATCGTTGTCGCGATATCGATAGCCGAGTTCGATGTCCAGCCATCGGCGCATCGCGTACACCACCGCCAGGTTGTAGTCCTGAAAGTTGTCGGTGCGGCTTTGGCCTTCGTAGACATAACGGCCGATCCCGGCCTGCGCCACCGTGGTGATCCGTTCCGTCCAGCCATGACGCCAACCGACTTGGGTGAACGTGGACTTCACTGCCTCCGCGCCATCGTCACCCTCGGCGAGTGCCTGGCGAGCGACAAAGGTAAACGTCGAATAAGTGCGCGGTTTCCATTGCAGATCCACCTGCCAGGTGGGGTTGTCGAGGTCTTTGGATTCGCTGTTGTCGAAGTTCTTTTTTTCATAGCCCACACGCACTTTGCCTGTCGTGCGTGCGGTGAAATCCCAGACGGCACCCGCCAGTACGGCGTCGGAGTTACTGCTGCGCGGACTGTCGGCTTGCAGGTAATCAAAATGGGTGTGGTCATATTCCAGCAAGCCTCGGGTGTTACTACCGATACGGTGGTACCAGGTGCTGGTGAGTGCGGTGGTGTTACGTTCTTTGTCGTCGTTGATGCCGTCGCCATTGTCGTAACGAAGTTCGGCGTAATTGGCCCCGACATCGATTTGATTGTCCGCGCTCTTGGCGCCAAAGGTGTAAAGACCGCCGACGCGTTTGTTGTTGAGCTTATCGTTGATGCCTTCCACCGCCGTCGATTCAGTGCGCTCCCATTTGCGGTATTCCGCTTCGAGCTTCAGGCGATGGCGATCGGTGAACTCCATGACACTTTCCGCGCGCACGCGCTGTGCGGTGTTCGAGGCATCCGACTCGTCGTGATAAATGTAGCGAGTGGGCTGCCAGATCAATCGCGTGGCGCTGTTGCGATCTTCGGCCTTGAGTTCGAAGGTGGGCGCCAACTTGGTGATCATTGAGGACTTTTTGTTGTTTTCCACTTCGCGAAAGTTGTCGTCGTAACTTTCCGAGAACAGGAAAGATGGCGTGAAGTCGAACCCGTACACATCAATGGCTTGCGGATTAATACTCCAGGCCATTCCGGGATAGAGAGAGGCCATAATCAGTGCGACAGGGCATCGTGACTTCAAGGCCATGTTTGAGCTCCTGAGCAAAGGCAGAAAAGACACGTCGTCAGTGGCAGGGCTGAAAGGCGCGCGGTTGACGCCCGATAACGCTGCGTGGCAAGCAGACCGATTGCTCCCGGTTGAGAAACTGCAGCAGCAGCATCACGCGATCGTTGCCGTGCAAAGCGAGGAAGACACCTTCGAGTGGCGATAGCGGGCCACTGATGATTTGCAAAGGCTCGCCGGGCCGCAGGGCCTCGTCTGTCGCTATCTCCGAGGCCAGGCAACGCCCACGCAGATGCTCGATGACGTGCTCTGCCACCGTCGCAGGACCATGATTGAATTCGACAACTCGACTGACGCCACGCGTGGAGCGCAAGGGTGCCCAGTTGTCATTTCGGCTGAGTTGGATAAACAAATATCCGGGGAACAGTGATTCCGACACCCGCTGTCGTTTCCCGCGAATAACGCGCTCACGGACAAGCTGGGGGTGGTAGACCACGTAATTCTGCTGAAGCAGATTCAGGTGGGCACGTTCATCCTGACGGGGTTTGCATTGCAACAAGTACCAATTAGGTCGATCCGGGCTGGTGACTGGCATGCTGGTAAACTCTGGAATGATCGAAAGTTTAAGCAGGCAGGCGCTCAATTGAGGGCGATGAAGAGACCATTGGCAAAAGATTGTTTTTATGATGTAACGCGAGAAGTGTTTCATTAATGAATCAATTAACGAGTCATTAAGGTGCACAGCGGAGGAGTGTGACACTATTGTGTGCGGTGTGGCAGGTATAGGGTCTAGCCCAACTTCTTCAGAGACAAAGCTACCGCACGGTCTGCATATTGCAGTACAGGTGAGGTGTCGCTAAGTCGTTGTCTCTATAATGCCGTTTGTCGAGCCAATATAAACTCACGACTTATATGGCGAGACCTCGGTAGTTATCGGCCAGTCTTTGCAATCTGTCAAACGTTAGCAGTCAAAAAACTCTCCATTTGTCCAATAGCAAGCTCGTTCGCCCACAGGCTATTGAATTTATTATTTATTTTTTTCTGGCATATCGAACAAAATTTTCTGTGTTTAAGGGGCGCGGCTATTGGAAGAATGCGATAGCCGGTTCCCCATAGTTGGAGGGTCAATATAAAGTCTGGACGTCATTTCCCTAACGACGTTATAACTAATCGTCTACCAGATTGATGGGAGCAGGGACTATGACCGTTCTTGTGACAGGTGCTGCGGGCTTCATCGGATATCACACGGTCAAACGATTGTCTCTGGAGGGCCATACAGTAATAGGCATCGATAACCTCAATGACTATTACAGCGTGGCGCTTAAACAGGCACGGCTCAACGAGTTGACCGACGTGAAAGGATTCCGTTTCCAAACGATGGATATTGTTGATAAACCGGCCTTGATGGCGCTGTTCGTGGAGGAAGGTTTTAGCGAGGTTATCCACCTCGCCGCACAGGCGGGTGTTCGTTACTCCCTGGATAATCCGGATGTGTATGGGCAGTCGAATCTGGTGGGTTTTTTGAATGTGCTGGAAGCCTGCCGACATTACCCACCCGCGCATCTGATCTACGCGTCGAGCAGTTCCGTTTATGGAGCAAACAGCAACTTACCCTACCGGGTCGATGACGCAGTGGAACTGCCGGTTTCCCTGTATGCCGCGACCAAGCGCGCCAACGAGTTGCTTGCCGCCAGCTACTGCCATCTCTACGGCCTGAAGGCCAGCGGGCTGCGGTTTTTTACCGTTTACGGGCCTTGGGGGCGACCGGACATGGCGCTGTTCAAGTTCACCGAAGCGATCCTCGGCGGCCTGCCGATTGATATTTACAACCATGGCCAGATGGCGCGGGACTTCACCTACGTCGATGACATTGTCGAAAGCATCGCCCGACTGTGTCCAAAACCGCCGTTACCAGCCAAGGACGCCGCAGGCGTCAACCGTATTTTCAATATCGGGCGCGGCAGCCCGGTCGCGTTGCTGGACTTTGTTGATTGCCTGGAGAGGGCCTTGGGGAGAAAAGCTCAGCGCAACTTTTTGCCGATGCAGGCGGGCGACGTCGTCAAGACCTGGGCTGATGTTTCGGCGCTGGCCGAGTGGATAGGCTTTTCTCCGCAGGTGGAGGTCGAGGCGGGCGTGGGGGAGTTCGTCAGGTGGTATCGCCAGTTTTATCAGGTTTGAGTATTGGCGGTGATGCTGTTCATTAGCGGTCGCACGCTTAATGCAGCGACTGCTCTTCGAGGCAGGCGCGATGTTTCAAGGCGAACGCTCCTGTTCGCCAGTCGCGTTATGTTTGATGATGTCCATGACGGCAGCGGTCATGATTGCCGTGGAAACACCGAACATAAGAATGCCATTAGCCGCCTCCAGCGGGCTGAGCAAGCGCCATTGCGGGCTCAGAACCACATCGCCATAGCCCAACGTGGAGAAGGTCACGCCGGAAAAATACAGCGCGCTGGTGAAGTCTTTGAACTCGCCTAGCAGCAGGAACAGCAAGGCCCACAGGGCCATTTGCACATAGTTGCCGATGAGCATCACCACCATGACCATCGACAACAAACGCACGTCATCTGTCTTGGAGTGGCACGCCTTCATCTTGCGCCGCTGCGACGCATAACGCCGCGCACACAGAGCCAGGAACACCGCCTGCAAAACCACGCAGAGCACGATCACCGGCAGGCCCACGAGGAAATTGATCAGCATGTGCGATCCTCTGTATAGGTTGGGTTAGAGGCGTTGCGACGTTGCCGGCGATTATCAAGCAGATAAACCATCGCACAGGCATACAGCGTGACCAGAATGAACAGCCCCATGCGGATCGCGAAAGCGGTATAGACATCCTTGCCGGCGGCGCTGTCCTGCACCGACTGGCCGAGCAGAATGATCATGGTCATCAGGCTGTTGAGCCAGAAACCCGGCGTGTAGCGGCCAGGGCTCAACCCATAGAGTTTTCGGGCCACTAGCAGCCCGAACAGCAGCATCCACAGGAAGAACATCCACAGATTGACGAACAGGCCCAGGGCGAACCAAAAGACAATCGCCAGCAGGCCGCCGAGCAGGGTTGAGCCGAGCAGTTCCCGCCCGGCAGATCGCGCGCTGGTGACGGTGCTCTGTTGGCCGAGGTTGACCGACTTCATGATGATCGGCATGTAGCTGGCCGGATCGATCAGCGCCAACAGGAAGGCAGGCATCACCACCAGCGCGGCGCGCAACGCCAGCCAGTTGACCTCATCTGCCGACAGGGTCGGTGCGGGGGCGGGTGGTCGTGTATCGATGGGATCCGGGAACAGCCAGTGGCTGATCGACACCGCCGTGAGCGCCAGCAGCATGCCTTTGACCAACGAGACCACCACCTGCAGGGCCAGGTCGAAGTCGGTGGCGCCGGCCGCGCTGATCATCGTCAAGCCAACCACCATGAAGGTGGCGACCAGCGCGCTGCCGCCTCGCATGCCATAGCGGAACACCAGAAACAGGCCCAGGCAAACCAGCATCACGCCGACCGCCGCGTAATACTGCAACAACGGTATCAGCAGCAAGCCGCTGCCGGTGGTGATCATCAGCACCAGGGCCAGGCCCAGGCTGGCCTTGAACGGCAGCGGTCGGTTCATCGCCGCCAAGATCGTCAGCGCCAGCATCGGTGCGATAAAAGGGATAGGCAGGGCCAAGCCGAAGCTTGCGGCCAGGCAAAGCGCCGTACCCGTGGCCAGGCGCAGGGCACGCCGGGCGCGGATCTGTTGCTCAGTAGGCATACGACATCCAGCTCATCACACGCAGAAACAGGCGACCGAGAACGTTCAGCGGATTGCCCTCGTTGGGAAACGCCATCACCTCGGCCTGGCCACCGACACGGATGCCACTGATATCGCTCAACTGGCCTGGCTCAAGCTCAATGATCACCGGAAAGCGCTGGGCCGGGCGCAGCCAGTCACGGCTATTCTGCACCGTGGGCAAGGTGCCGGCTGGCGTGCTCTGACCCGTACTGACGCCATAACCGACGCTGCGCACATGGCCTTCGAATACGCTGCCGGGCAGTGCGTCCAGCACGATGCGCACCGGGGTGCCGGGCCTTACCTGCCCGAGGTTGTTCTCCGTCATATCCGCCGAGACCCACGCGTCGTGGATGGCGATCAAGGTCATCAAGGGCGCTCCAGCGGTGGCGAACTGGCCGACATCGGTGCGCAGGTCAGTGACCAGACCGTTGGAGCGGGCCCGCACGACGCTGTTGGCCAGATCCAGTTCGGCCTTGTCCACCGTGGCAATAGCGCTGAGCAACAGCGCATTTTTTTCGTCGCCGCCCCCTTGGGTTTCGCGGGCGCGTTCGACCTCTGCCCGCGCCGCCGCGACATGGGCGACGGCCGCATCCAGAGTGGAACGGGAAACCTCCAATCGACGCAGAGAGATGGTTCCGGCGTCTTCCTTGTATAAACGCTCAAGGCGTTGCAGATCCTGGCGGGACATGACTTCGTTAGCCTGGGCCGCTTTCAGCGACGCCGTCTTGGAGTCGATGCCAGCAGTGTTGGCGCCGATCTGCCTGCGGGTGGTCTGTAAGTCAGCACGCGCCCGGTCGACAGCGATCTGGTATTGCTGCGGGTTCACCTCGAACAACACGTCGCCAGCCTTGACCTCCTGGTTGTTGCGCACGTTGACCTTGGTGACCCGGCCTGCGACTTCCGCCGCCACCGGAACCACAAACGTCTGTACCCGTGCCTGCTGCGTATAAGGTGTGTAGCGGTCGGCCATCAGGTACCAGACCAGGCTCAGGAGAATGAGCGCGGCAACAGCGCTGACAGCTTTTTTTGCCGGATCCGCCGCAGGCGCGGGCACGGCTTGTTCTTTCTCGTTTTGGCGGTCACTCAATTGACACCTTCCTTCCCTTCATCAAGCAAGTTGCCCCAGTCGGTGCGTTGTTCCATCTGTTGGCGGGTGGCGGGATCAATCAGCGGACGGTCGCTGTACCAACCGCCGCCGACGGCCTTGTACAGCGCGATCAGGCTGTTGATGGCCGTGTTGCGATTGACCAGGTAGTTATCCTGTTGGGCGAAGAGGGCGGCCTGGGCATCGAGTACCCGCTGGAAATCCGAATAGCCTTCGCGGTACTGGGTATTGGCCAGAGATACCGAACGCCTGGCTGCAATCGACGCTTCGCTGAGGATCCGGTCGCGCTCCAGCGCCTTGATCAGGCCGGTCGCCGCATCGTCGGCCTCGCGCGCCGCCTGGCGAACGCTGTCCTGATAGACGACGATCAACTGCTGCAGACGGGCATCCTGAACGCGCACGTTGTTGGTGATCTGGCCATGGTCAAACACGTTCCAGCGCAGGCTCGGGCCGCCGATCAGATCCAGTGTATTCGACGTGCCGTCCAGGGAATTCGCGGACCAGACGATGCTGCCGAACAGGCTGATAGAAGGATAAAGGTCGGCCTCGGCGACACCGATCAGCGCCGACTGGGCCGCGACCTGGGCTTCTGCGCTACGGACATCCGGACGACGCAATAACAGGTCAACCGGCACGTCTTGCAGCACAGCACGATCAACCAAAGGCACCACGCCAGTGTTGGTCTGCAGTTCAGCCATTGCGCCCGGCGGGCGACCGATCAGGGTGGCCAAGGCATTGCGTGTGCTGGCGACTTGCGCTTCGAAATCGGGAATGGTGCTGAGGGTCGCGAGGTACTGGGTTTTGGCCTGTTGCAGATCAAGTTCGGCATTGTTGCCGCTGAGAAACAGGCGCTCGGTAATCTCATAGCTGCGCTTCTGCAGTGTGGCGTTGTTCTTGGCGATCAGCAGGCGCGCCTCGGCGGTACGCAGTGCGTAATAGGTCTGCGCCACTTGCGCGTGCAGCAGCACCAGCGCGTTTTCATAGTTGCTCTGCGCGGCGAACCAGGCCGCATCAGCCGACTCGATGGCGCGGCTGAACCGGCCCCAGAAATCCAGTTCCCAGCCGACGTCGAACCCCGCACTGTGTTGCCACAGATGGCTGTCCTGCGGATTGTCACCGCCCCATTGGCGACGTTTGACATAGGCGCTGTCGGCGCTGACCTGTTGCACTTGCGGGTAGCGACCACTTAGCGCGATGCCCAACTGTGCGCGCGCCTCCATCACCCGCAGGCCGGCGACTTCAAGGTCGGCATTGTGCGCGTCCGCCTCGGCGATCAGGTGGTCGAGCACCGGGTCGGTAAACACGTGCCACCACTGCCGGCTATCGGGTTGCGTCTGTTGCTGACTGGCCAGCGCCAAGGCCGGCGTTTTCCAGTGCTCAACCCAAGGTTGGGTCGGTGACTGGAAGTCCGGGCCAAGACGCACACAACCACTCAAGCCCACGGCGGCACACAGCAGTAACCGGCTCATGCGGGCAGGATATGCCTTCAAGCGCATGCGCCTCAGACCGGCGGGAGCTCGTTCGCTGACCCACGTTGCGGTGGCTCAACGCTCAATAGTTCATCCAGAACCTCGATGTGCGGCTGGTCGTCGATCCACTGCCAGAACAGTTGATAGGCGACCGCCAGCATCACCGGCCCAATGAACAGACCGATAAACCCGCCGCTGACCATACCGCCCAGCGCACCGATCAGAATCACCGGCATCGGCACGTCGACGCCGCGGCCGAGCATCAATGGCTTGAGGACGTTGTCGGACATGCCGGCGATCAGGCTGTAGATGCAAAACACGACGGTACCGAGCGTGGTGCCGTCAGTGGCGAAGACATAGGCGATTACCGGCACCGTCACGAGGATTACCGGCAACTGCATGATCCCCATCAACAGCGCAACCATGGCGAGCAGTCCGGCACCGGGCACCCCCATAAGCACGAAGCCGACGCCCACCAGCAGCATCTGGATAAAGGCGATACCCACCACGCCCTGAGCAACCGCGCGGATGGTCGCGGTGCACAGTGTCGCGATGCGCCGGCCGCGTTCCGGGCCGGAAAGGCGGGTGGCGATGGCGATGGCGCTGCGTTCGCCGTTGTCGCCGTAGGCCATCAGCACACCGGCGATGATCAGGGCACC
Source organism: Pseudomonas sp. 18058 (assembly GCF_902706155.1). Taxonomy (NCBI): domain Bacteria; kingdom Pseudomonadati; phylum Pseudomonadota; class Gammaproteobacteria; order Pseudomonadales; family Pseudomonadaceae; genus Pseudomonas; species Pseudomonas sp. 18058. The sequence continues at coordinate 76,819 of NZ_CACSJY010000004.1, read as the reverse complement.
GATAAACAACAGAAAGCCCACGCCAACCCCAGCCATCTTGCCCAGCAAGGTCAAGCCGATTGTTTTAATGTACGGCATCAACTTCATCACCACGCTGCTCATGTCGGTCGCCGACTGCAACCAGAAGGCATAGAGCCGTTCGCCAATGAGCGGCAGGGTGGCAATTTTTTCGTTGGGCAGCGGAATGGTCACGGTGTCGGACTTGAGAATTGCCAGGGCGCCTTCGACCGATTCAGTGATTGAGGTGCCCAGCAGATAAATCGGCACCATCAGCAACGCCAGGGCGACCACGACGATCAGCGTGGCGGCGCGGCCATCTTTATTGCCCAATTTGCGCTTAAGCAGGGTGTGCAGTGGGTACAGGGTGATCGCCAGGATCACTGCCCAAAGCATCAGGTTGAGGAAGGGTTCAAAGATCTGAAAGCAGAACAGCACCAGTACCGTGATCAGTCCGGCGCGAATCAACACATCGAGCAAACCACCGGATAGCGCCCTTGCAGAAATGTTTGTGTTTAACATTGCCTAATCCCTTGCTGTTCGTCGCGTGGAGGCAGTATAGACGCTGATTTTTCGAAGGTTGGGCGATCAGAAAACCATCCCCATGACCGCGGATTTATAACCGTCGGGGGGATCGCTTGAGTGTTTTTTAGAGGAATACCGGAGACCTTATGCCCCCTTTCATAGCGGGGTGATCCCGCTACTGAACGTTTTGGAGGCTCATACCCGTGTTTCGCTACGAGGGCCTTTTATTGCCCAGATGATCAGGCCGATCACTGGCAGAAGCGCGACCAGCGCCACCCATAAAACTTTCTTCGGTGTTTCTGCCGAGCTTTTCACCACATTGATGATTGCCCAAATATCCAGAACGAAAATGACGAAGGCGATAAGGTCGTACAAGAAAGAGCCCATGCATGCAGTCCTGCGAGTGAAGTTACGCTTCAAGATAGGCCATAAAACGCAACGAAGTGTCGGGCCTGCAAAAAAAACGGGTCAAGCTTTTTGCTTCTCGCGTAAATGGGCATGACAGACCTACGCGGCTCTGCTTCTGGCCGAAAACAGCCGCGAATAAGTAGGTGCTTTCGGCGAATGGGTTCCTTTACTTCATCAAACCGACCTTCAAATCACCAACTGGCAATTACAGTTTTTCTGGTTACGCTTACCGGCAAGAATGGCGTAAATCCGCCCGTTCAATAATTGTCTGGCAAGGGAGCCAACAACCATGGATAGCACTCAGGGCGTTTATCCATCAGCGACCGTTCTGGTGGTCGACGATACCCCCGACAACCTGATGTTGATCGCCGAGTTGCTGAAGGACAAATATCGGGTCAAGGCCGCCAATAGCGGCGAGAAGGCCTTGCGTCTTCTGCAGGCGGATCCACTGCCCGACCTGATCCTGCTGGACATCATGATGCCGGGCCTGTCCGGTTATGACGTTGCCGAGCAGCTCAAACGTGATGCGCGCATTCGCCACATACCGATCATTTTCCTGACCTCTATGGCCGCCACGGAGGACGAGATTCGCGGCCTGAGCCTGGGGGCTGCGGATTACATTACCAAACCGATCATTCCCCCCGTGCTCATGGCCAGGGTCGAGACGCAGATCAAGCTCAAGTCCGTTGCCGATTTCCTGCGCAATCAGAACGAATTTCTCGAGCAGGAAGTGCAGCGCCGTACCCGGGAGGTGATCGCCATCCAGGATGTCACGATCCACGCTATGGCCTCGCTGGCGGAAACCCGTGACAACGAAACCGGCAACCACATTCGCCGCACCCAACATTATGTGAAACGGCTGGCTGAACTGTTGCGCAATCACCCGCGCTTCCGGCACTTCCTCGACGAGGACACCATCAAACTCTTGTTCAAATCGGCGCCGCTGCACGATATCGGCAAGATTGGTATTCCCGATCGCATTCTGCTCAAGCCGGGACGCCTGACCCCGGAAGAGTTCGAGGTCATGAAGACCCACACCACGTTAGGGCGCGACGCCATCCAGCACGCCGAGGATCAATTAGGCATCAACGTCGACTTCCTTCATTTGGCCAAGGAAATTGCCTACGGTCATCAGGAAAAGTGGGACGGCAGTGGCTATCCGCAAGGCGTGGTCACCGACGACATCCCGATCAGCGCCAGGTTGATGGCGGTGGCAGATGTCTACGATGCACTGATCAGCCGCCGCGTGTACAAGCCCGGCATGTCCCATGAGCAGGCGGTGGCAATCATCCGCGAAGGCCGGGGCTCGCACTTTGATCCGGACATCTGCGACGCGTTTCTCGCCAATGCCGAGCAGTTCCGCGCCATTGCCAAACAATTCGCCGACAGCGACCAGGACATGGCCAGGCAGTTAGCCCTGCTTGAGCAGATCACCGACCGTCCCTGAGCCCCACGCATCCGTTTGCACATTCCGTTGAATGAGGCCGTTTATGAACAGACTGTTCGAGATGCTCGAGCGCCTGTCTCTGCGCAGTAAATTGATCATCGGCTTCGCTGCGCTGCTGATATTGATCCTGATATTGGGTGTGCAAAGCCTGCGCACTCAGTATTCGCTCAAAAATGAAATGCAGCAGTTGTACCAGCAGGATCTGGTGGGTATTCAGCATGTGCAGGAAGTTCGGGTGCAGTTGCCGCATCTGTTGCTCGCCATGCAACGTGCAATCGCTACCAACAACGCTGACATCCGTATCAGCGCCAGAGCCCAGATGGATGTCGCCCAACAGCGACTGCATGAAGCGCTCGAGCAGGTTCGTCCGACACTGCGCCGACAGAGCAGCATCAGCAGCCTGGTGGAATTCGAAGTGTTATTACAGCGTCTGCAAAAAAATGGCGATGAGGCACTGGAACTGGCCGGCAAGGGCTCCTTGGGACAGGCCTTGATGTTGCTCAACAGTAAGGATTTTCTAGCGCTGGAGCAGGGCGGTGACGGGCTGCTCTCGCAGATCGAGAAAAACAAGGAAACCGACATCCACGATACGGCGAAGAACCTGGCGGAATACGCAGAGCGCAGTACTGCGATCACCTACATCTTGCTGCTGGGTGGTTCGGCGCTGGCCTTGCTGTTGACCTGGCTGGTCAGTTATTCGATTCGCGTGCCATTGAATCGCGTCCGCGTGGCGGTGGACGAATTGGCGTCCGGCAAGCTGGACGGCCAGATCCCACACACCGATCTTCGCAACGAAACCGGCGACCTGGCGCGTGCCATCGCCACGCTGCAGCTGGAGGCTTGTCAGCTTGAGCGCCAGCGTTGGGTGAAAAACCACACCTCACTTTTGCAAGTGGGTCTGCAACAGGCGGAGACGCCGCAGCAGTTGGCCCAGGCTTTTTTCAGCCACATCGCGCCGCAGTTGGGCATGTGCCAGGGAGCGCTTTACGTTCTCTATGAAGGCGCGGCACGCCTGCGCCTGGTGGGCGGTTATGCGGTGGACAGTGCTCACCCGCTACCCACAGAACTCGATCTCGGGGAAGGGTTGCTTGGCCAGTGCGCGCAGGATCGCCAACCTCGTCAGCTTGAGGGTCTAGCCGAACCGTTTTGGCATGTGCGCACGCCGTTGGGCGCAGCCCCCGCCAGCGTCCTGTTGGTTCAGCCCGTGTTGCGTGGCGAACGCCTGCTCGGGGTTATGGAAATGGCCGGTTTTCGCCAACTGGAAGAGAACGAAGCGCTGCTGCTGCAAGAAGTCCTGCCCAGACTGGCCGGTGCCATGGCCATTATGGAGCGCAGTGAAGCAGCCCAGGCGCTGCTCCTGGAAACTCGCCGTCAGGCAGACGAAATGGGCGCGCAAGCCTTGCAACTGGAACATCAGGCCAGCGAGCTGGAAGCCCAGCAGGCCGCGCTGCGTGCCACCGAGGCCTGGTACCGCGGCATCATCGAGGCCGCACCGGACGGCATGCTGGTGCTGGGAGCCGATGGCCGCATCCTGATGACCAACCCGCAAATGGACACCCTGTTTGGCTACGCCCCCGGCGAGCTGATTGGCGCGAGCATTGAGCGTCTGGTACCGCAGGCTGCCCGCGAGCGGCACGTCAAGTTACGCGATGGCTTCATTGCCAGCGGCGGAACCCGGCAGATGGGCGGCGATCTGGACGATCTGAGCGGCGTGCGCAAGGACGGCAGCCTGTTCTCCGTGGAAATCGGCCTTTCCCACTTGCCCCGTCTGGAGGGACGTGGCGTCTGCGTGTGCGCCTCGGTGCGCGATGTCAGTGAGCGCAGGGCGATGGAAGCCAGGTTGCGTACTGCCAGCGATCGCCTGAACCTGGCACAGGAGTCGGGTGACATCGGTCTGTTCGACGTCGATCTGGTCAGCGGCACAAATTATTGGACGCCACAGCTCGAAACCCTGTTTGGTCTGGAGCCTGGCGGCTTCGGTGGCACGCTGGCGCACTGGCAGGCGCTGGTGCATCCCGACGATGTCGCGCGGGTCAGCAGCACCTTCGAAAGTGCCGTCCAGAGTGGCGAAGATCGGGCCGAATTCGATTTTCGCATCGTGCGCAAAAATGATGGTCGGGTGCGCACGTTCCGCTCGCTCAACCGTTTTTCACGCACGCCGGACGGCAAGCCATTGCGCGCAACCGGGATCAACATCGACGTGACGGCTCTGGCGGAGGCTCGAGCAGTGGCCGAAGAGGCTACTCAAGCGAAGAGTGAGTTCCTTGCCAACATGAGTCATGAGATCCGCACGCCGATGAACGCCATCATCGGGATGAGCCATCTGGCGCTGCGTACTTCGCTGGACAATCGCCAGCGCAATTACATTGAAAAAGTCCATCGCTCGGCGGAGAACCTGCTGGGCATCATCAACGACATTCTCGACTTCTCAAAGATCGAAGCCGGCAGGATGAGTCTCGAACAGATCCCGTTCCGACTGGAAGATGTACTCGACAGCTTCGCTGCCATGATCGGCCTGAAGACCGAGGACAAGGGTCTGGAATTGTTGTTTCAGATCCCGCCTGACCTGCCCACAGCTCTGCTTGGCGATCCCCTGCGACTGGGGCAAGTGCTGATCAATCTGGGCAACAACGCGGCCAAGTTCACCGAACACGGTGACATCGTGGTCGGCGTTGAAGAAATGGCTTCTGACAACGAACACGTGCAGCTGCACTTCTGGGTGCGCGACACGGGCATCGGCATGACCGTCGAGCAGTGTTCACGCTTGTTCCAGTCGTTCAGTCAGGCTGACACTTCGATCACCCGCAAGTACGGGGGCACCGGCCTGGGGTTGTCTATCTCGAAGAAGCTGGTGGAACTGATGGCCGGCCGAATCTGGGTTGAAAGCCAACCGGGAGTCGGCTCGACCTTCCATTTCCAGGTGCAACTCAGCGTGCAGCAAGGCCTGCAACCGCGTCGTATGTTCAAGGCCGGCGAACTGCTCGGTATGCGGGTACTGGTCGTGGATGACAACGCGAGTGCCCGTGAAATTCTCTCGGGCATGGCGCGCAGCTTTGGCCTGGAAGTGGATGTCGCGCAGAGCGGTAGCACGGCGCTGCGCATGTTGGCCGACGCCGAGCATAAGGGGCTGCCTTACGATCTGGTTTTGATGGACTGGCGGATGCCGGGCATGGATGGCATGGAAGCCGTGAGCAGAATGCATTCTGCGAGTCTGATGCGCACACCATCGGTGATCATGATTACCGCTTTCGGCCGCGAAGAAGCCCGCGAAGAAGCCGAACGCCAGGGCATCCAGTTACCGGTGGTACTGACCAAACCGGTCACACCGTCTTCATTACTCGAAGCCATCGGTGGCGTGCTGGGCAGAGACACCCACGGCGATACGCGGGCTGGCGAACGCTCACAACAGAATGCCAGTACCGTTGCCAGTCTCAACGGCGCCCGGCTGCTTTTGGTCGAAGACAATGAGCTGAATCAGGAACTGGCCAGCGAGCTGCTGGAAAGTGTCGGCATCCGCTTGCGACTCGCTACGCACGGCCAAGAGGCCCTGGATATCCTCGCCGAGGATGGCGACTTTGATGGCGTGCTGATGGATTGCCAGATGCCGGTGATGGATGGCTACACGGCCACGCGGAAAATTCGCCAGCAACCGCGCTTCAGCACGCTGCCAGTGATCGCCATGACCGCCAACGCAATGGACGGCGACCGCGAGCGCGCGCTCGAATGCGGGATGAACGACCATATCTCCAAGCCGCTCAATGTCGAAAGCATGTTCGCCACAATGGCAAAGTGGATAAAACCTAGAGCGGCGCAAGCATCGCTGAACGCAGGTTTCGCCGATGGATTCCCAGATCGTCTTGAGGGCATTGACTTGGCTGCGGGGCTCGCCACCTGCATGGGGCGGCGGGATCTCTACTTACGTCTGCTCTGCAAGTTTCGCGATACTCAGACAGACTTTGCCGAGCAATTCCAGGCCGCACAAACCGATCCGGATCCTGCCGCCGCCGCACGACTGGCGCACAGTTTGCGCGGCACCGCCGGCAACATCGGCGCAAAGGACGTGGCGCATGCCAGCGCTTTACTCGAGCAGGCCTGCCAGGACGGCGAGCCCGCTACGGTGCTGAAGACGCTGGCGATGCAGGTCGAGCATTGCTTGCTCCCGACCTTGGCGGCTTTGGCCGACGTTAAGGCGGACACACTGGCCTCGACGGAGGGTTACCTGCCGGACGACTCGGCAATCAGCGAGCAACTGAATAGGCTGATCAGACTATTGGAGGAGGGGGATACGACGGCTTTGGACGTACTGGCGGCACTGCGTAATATGCCACTCGATCGCGCGTTGGCAGAACGTCTGACACTCGCCGCGGCGCAGGTGGAATTGTTCGACTTTGATCGCGCCTTGAAGCTGCTTCAGTAAATATGAGTTGGGTTAGTGAAGAACCGCAGCGCGGAAATTGTCGGGAGGTATTTCATCCCATACGGGCGTTTTCGCACTAACCCGATAAACTTCACTGAGTATTTAGGATTCAGAAACCCCAACTGGTCTGTTCAGAGGTTCTGACTGGCGGCTGTCAATCCCATCGACAAGGAGTCATATGTCATCCCCTCAACGGTCAATGATTGCGAAGGTTGATAGCGCACTGACCAGATGCCTATGCGTGCTGATAGTTTGGTTAATCAGTGCTTCGATCTGGTTATTAGGTTTGTTGTCCCTTTCCGATCTAACCATGCGGATTTTTGCCTACGGCGAAGGATGGTCCGATGTTTCTTGGGCTGAATTATCGTTCATGGTGATTTTCGCGGTGCTGCTCTGGAGGCACACCTATTATTGCCGATACTTTGCGATTGGCATCTGGAAAGGGATGGGTCGATTGCTAGCCTTCCAAGGGACGCTGGCGTGTATGGGCCTCGTGATCGCAGTTTTTACTGTGGATGTAGAGCAACACCTAGGCGCTTCTGTGGGGCTGCTGGAAACCGGAGCTGACCCCGCCCTGGAGCTTGGTGAATTGGGTTTCATCCTTCTGGCACTTTATCTTGCGGCCCCTACATCAGTCGCGAAGCGCTTGAGCCATAGCCCCGTTTCTAATGTTGAATCCGCGCACACGACTGCTGAAAAGGAATTCACCGTTTGAAAACACTTAGTTTGGTTTTGTCTTTGACGGTAGGCAGCACTTTTATCCCGTACGCTTTGGCTGATGACGATGCCAAACACCTCATCACCAGTTGCAAAGAACTGCTTAGGGTCTATTCGAAGCGTGATGAGCAGCACCTCCTTGCAGGTCTCACGACTTCCACCTCAGATGCTCTGCGGGCTGGCTACTGTCGAGGAGTGCTCGATGAGTTTCGGCGTACGCATATGTGCGTTCAGAGCAATTGGTTTTCCCAAGCTGCACGTATCGCCACTTACTCCGATCAAGCCGACCAGTTACCACCTGTCGACTCTTTGTTGAAGCAATCCTGTGCGCTCTGACTCAAGTCAATGGCCCGAGCACACGGTCGTGCTGGAGCGCTTGCTCTGCCCACCGTTATCGGCGCCGCTATCTCAAAAGCAATATGGAAGTCTCAGAGTCGCCCTGAATACGCTGATCGAGGCGTTGGCCAGTTCGACAACCAAGGGGCGTGGGGCGCTGAAAGAAAAGCTGACGCCACTTATCGCTCTGGAACGCAGAAGAAATGATGGGCCTGGCGCGCTCGGAATTCGCGAGCGTTGGTACTTAAATCCTGCCGATGAAGCGCTGATCTGGAATGCAATCATATTGCAGGGGCTGTTCGGCGCGCCAAAAGTGGCGATCACGCTTATCAGGGATTTCGCGGAGCGACAGGCTCACGTCGACTGGGCAAGGCAGCTATTCCTGGATCGTCAGTCTGTTGGCGGGCTTGGACTGCTGCGCCATGAGATGACCGTTCTCCTCGATCAACTGGATAAGGCCGATCTTTCCAGAGAAAAGCTGACGAATCCCTTTGTTGATGCACTGCCGCAAATGGGATTCGGCCCTCACCAAGGCAATCTGCTGAAAACCTTGGCAAGCCAAACGGCGGCACTGTCACTGGGCGACAGCATGATGGCGTATTACCTCAATGGTGACTTGGCATTGGCCTATGAGCGAGCCTGCAACGTGGTAACGGAATGTGCCCTGCTGCTGAAATACCGGGACCTCATCATCCGTGAATATCAGAACGCGAAGGAGTTTGATGATTTGCTGGATTTTCTTCGCTGACCTGTTGGTTGTGGAATCCACACATCGAGACTGGCCCTGTCATCACACATGGAGCCAGTCATGCACACCATTCAATCCGTACTTTCCTGTTGCCGTCACCAGGTCAAAGTCTGTCACCAAGTCAAAGCCATTGGCATTGACCAAGCCCTGTCATCGGGAATGCCGTTCACCGTTTTAGGCGGCAAGCGTGTGCGTAGCCGCGAGGGTATGTTGCGCTTCAAACTCGGCAGTGAATGGCGATTGTTGTATCAGCTCACAACAACGGGTTATTCACCTTGTGCGCTGGTCAGTCGTCAATGTTTCGAGCGTGAACTGAAGCGAAGGCGGGCCATTAAAACCTGCACCCTTCAACCACAGGAGAGACAACTATGAATGCGTTAATCTCGTTGAATTCGCCACTGCTGGCCGCGAACGGTTTGGCGATGAGTGTCAGCCAATTGGATTTCAATCGTCTGAAACACAAATACACGGAGTCCTCAGAGGCTGAAATGTCAGCGGCTGACTGGGATTTGGCTGAAATGGAATATCGTCGCTTTTTAACACTGAAGAGCTTTTACCCTTCGGTTGCTCTGGTGCCCAGTAAAACGGTAGATAACCTCTGGCATGCACATATTTTGGACACACGAGCCTATCGTGAAGACTGCCAACAGGTGTTCGGTCGCTTCATCGATCACTACCCCTATTTTGGCATCTACGGTCAGGAAGATTATCAAGAGCTGAAAAACGCTTTCGCTCATACAGTTGCGCTGTATGAGAAGCATTTTGGTGCGTATCCAGGAGGTGGTGTCGAATCTCAAGCAATGCGTTGCGGTGATGACCACAAGTGCCATGTCCCAACCACATGCGCATGCCGCGTGGAAGGTGCTTGCAAGTAAATCTATAGAGTTTTTATGGAGGATATGAACATGAGTAAACAGCCTCAAAAACCGAGCCACTCAGGCTCTCTACAGGAAACTCGTCCGGTAGTTAAAAATCTGCCGAGCACCACCGGCAACAAGTCCGGCGTAGGTCGTGGCAATCACACACCGGCGAAGCCTAAGTAATAGATAAGCGATGGCAGGCTGGGGTTAGTGAGCCCCGACCCGCCATTTATCTCTAGGAGGGCTAAGCTCTGCGGTAGGCCGCTCTCGGCCTAATCCACGCCGTCGGCACTCGGCTGAAATCGACCACGAGGAGCCAGTCGAAGCAGACTGACCGCCTCCGGCCAAAAGCTGACGGTACCTACAGGCAGAAATCGACCCATAGTTGCCTGTTGCAAAGTACTTTAGGTAACCCGAAGTAGTCGCTGATTCAACCCGTGCATTCATGTGCCGCATTTTAGGTTTTTCTGCATCAATGCATTCTGAAGCGTTACACCCCTACGGATCGGAAATCCTCGTCGCACTACATGAAAACCGTGCAATTCAAAGAACGGTTCAGCCGTCATGCTGACATCTGAAGTTAGTTCGTCAATGCCAAGAAACCTGGCTTCTTCATGAAGTCGGTTCATTAGTAAAGTGCCTATTCCTTGCCGAGGATGAGTACCCGACACAAAAAAATGGTCGATGTAACCGTTCGGTTGAATGTCGGCATAGCCCACTATTTGTCCGTCTGATTCGGCGACGAACGGGCGGAGATTTCGGAGGTGCTCCGCCCAAAGTGTCTGATCAAGATCAGCTGGGGCCCACGCATCGATTTGATCGGCAGTGTAATCGCGTGACGCGATTTTATGGATGGCAGAGTAAAAAACTTGGAACAACGCCGCCTCATCCCCGATTCTGAACTGGCGAATCTCCATAGTTAACTCGTAAGGCCCCACGAAAAACGAGGAGTCTGCCATACCTGGTAAAAATCGGAAATGCACGATTTCAGGTTCCATAGGAACAACTGAGTGGGTGCAGCGGGTGTGAAAGCTGTTAGTTGCGACCGTCCGCTTTTGGCCGACAGGGATTTCCGTGGGTGCGGCTTTCGGCCAGAAACAGATGCTCACCGCTATGGGTATGGAATATCCTTCCCTTCAAACACCGATTTGGAAAAGCTAATGCAGGACACAGTAATGTCACCCGCAGATTTAATAGATGACGTACTTGTAAAACAACTTATTGAGACACAGTTCCCCCAAAGGGTGCATTTGCCAATCAGACCAGTGTTGCCGGGTGGTTGGGACAACCGAACCTTTCGGCTCGGTGACTGCATGTCTGTGAGGCTTCCGAGCGCAGCTGAATATGTCGATCAAGTCGAGAAGGAACACACATTTTTTGCAACAGAATGCCGTGGATTATGAAGCGAGCACCCTTTATAGAAACAGTCCGGTAGCTGTGGTGGCAGACCGAATCATAACGGCTCCCGGCCCTGCACCCATTAGCTTCACCTGCGCAGTGTTCGAAAGCGCCGGACTGTCCTCAGAGATCGTCTCAGTTCAGATCAATGTTGGCAGCGGAACATTGATGACCACTTCGGCCGGGTAAACATCGAAACTCTGCAGTGGGCAGGCTTCGCGAGACCGATGAAGTCTCAATCAACCATCACCTCATCCAGCGCCTGCTCAAGCGTGCTCACCGTACGCTCGATATTGTGCAGCTTCTCCAGCCCGAACAACCCGATGCGGAAGGTTTGAAAGTCGGCCGGCTCGTCGCATTGCAACGGCACGCCGGCGGCGATCTGCAGACCGTGGTTGGCAAATTTCTTGCCGTTTTTGATGTCGGCATCGTCGGTGTAACTCACCACCACACCCGGGGCCTGAAAGCCTTCAGCGGCGACGCTTTTGAAGCCCTTGCCGGTCAACATCGCGCGTACCCGATCACCCAGCGCCTGTTGTTCGTCGCGAATCTTGTCGAAACCGTAGGCCTGGGTTTCTTTCATCACGTCGTTAAACCGTGCGAGGGAATCGCTGGGCATGGTCGCGTGGTAGGCGTGGCCGCCCTGTTCGTAGGCCTGCATGATTAGCAGCCACTTTTTCAGGTCGCAGGCAAAGCTGCTGCTTTGCGTGTGTTCGATGCGCTCAAGGGCTAATGAGCTGAACATCACCAGCGCGCAGCAAGGGGAGGCGCTCCAGCCTTTCTGTGGGGCGCTGATCAGCAGGTCGACCGCGCATTTGTGCATATCAACCCAAAGCGTGCCCGAGGCGATGCAGTCCAGCACGAACAGACCACCCACCGCATGTACGGCATCGCCGACGGCCCGCAGGTACTCGTCGGGCAGGATAATCCCGGAGGACGTTTCAACGTGGGGCGCGAAGACAATCTTCGGCTTTTGCGCGGCGATCGCTGCCAGCACTTCGTCCAGCGGCGGCGGGGCGTAGGCAGCCTGGTGACCGGCATCGACGGGGCGAGCTTTCAGCACCGTGGTGGCTGCCGGGATGTTGCCCATCTCAAGGATCTGGCTCCAGCGATAACTGAACCAGCCGTTGCGTATCACCAGGCATTGCTGGCCAGTCGCAAACTGCCGCGCCACCGCTTCCATGCCGAACGTGCCGCTGCCCGGTACCACCGCAACGCCTTGGGCGTTGTAGACCTGCTTGAGGGTCTGGGAAATGTTCTTCATCACCGCTTGAAAGGACTGCGACATGTGGTTCAGCGAGCGGTCGGTGTAGACCACGGAGTACTCGACCAACCCCTCGGGATCGATACTGGGATAGAGCTTCGACATGGTGTAATTCCTTTGGCAGAGATGTCAGTGGGTTCGACCGTGCCTCAAGTGTTGGCAAATGACAAGATTGCAGAGATTGAAATGCAGCTTCGGGTCAGGCAAAGAAATGTAGGCAAGGGACAGCTATGAGCTGATTGAATGGCATCAATACGGTTAAAGTGCCCACCAATGTCTCAACACGCCGTGTGAACGATGAATCCCGCGCTGTTTATTTCTCTCGATGGCCCCAAAGGCACCGGCAAAACCACATTGTTGGAAGCCGTGACGGCAGCCCTGAGGGCCGACAACAAGAAAGTCATTCGCCTGTGCGAGAGAAAAAACGATCCCGACAGGGCTGGCACCATGACCCTCGTCAATCAATTCGCAAGAGACCCCTCAACGGATCTGGAGTGGGCTATTTGTCAGCGTCTGGCGGATAGCCGCAGCTGGATTTCACAGCATGTGCTGCCCAAGCAACCGCTGGACAGCATCATCCTGATCGACCGTTGGTACCCGTCAGACGCGGCGTTTCGCCGAACCGTCCCGTTTGCAGAGATTCTCCAACTGAACATGACGCGAGACGTGCGCGTGCCGGATCTGCATGTTGGCGTCGTGACCGATCCTGATATTTCCTGGGCAAGGGCGGCGGCACGCTCCCGGGGGCTAGGCAGCACGGTGATCCACAAGCGCGAAGAGCACGTGGCATGTACCGAGGCGTTCGCGCGCGCGGTGACGGATCAGGGTTGGGTGTTGTGCCGCAATGAGGGCACGATTGAAGATGCCGTGGCGCAGGTGGTTGGCGAGATCTATCGGGTTCTTCGGCAGCGCTCCGAGCAGTAGCGCACTTGTTCCCAGCAGCGCGCCCATTTCTTTCTCCAAGTGAACGGAAGGCCGCAGGTCACGCAGGTTTTGACCGGCAGCTCGCTCTTTTTCACAACGACTCACCGTGATCCAGTTTGGCGAGCAAGAACTCGGCGCGTTGCCACAGCGCCTGCTGCTTGGTTTCAGCCATCCGGTCGAGGTTTTTATAGAGCATGCTCATGCGCGGATTGCCACGCAGTAGGTCGCTGTGGCGCATGAGGAAGTGCCAATACAAAGAATTGAAAGGGCAGGCGTCGTCGGTGGTGCTTTCGCTGACTTTGTAGGCGCAGTCACGACAATAGTCAGACATGCGCTTGATGTACTGGCCACTCGCGCAATAGGGTTTTGAACCCAGATAACCACCATCGGCGTGCATGACCATGCCCAGTGTATTGGGCAGTTCCACCCAGTCGAAGGCATCCATGTAGATCGCCAGATACCAGTCGCATATCTGGCTGGGCGCGATGCCCGCGAGCAGAGCGAAATTGCCGGTGACCATCAGCCTTTGGATATGGTGCGCGTAGGCATATTCAAGGCTTTGACCGATGGCCTGGCGCATGCAGTTCATCTGCGTTTTTGCCTGTCCAGTAAAACTCTGGAAGCACGCGGGTGTTGCCGAAGACATTGCCTTGCGCGTAGTCGGGCATCTTCAGCCAGTAGACGCCATGGACGTACTCGCGCCAGCCGATCAGTTGCCGAATAAAGCCTTCAGCCGCGTTGAGCGGAATGCCGCCCGACCAATAGGCTGATTCGACATCGCTGCAAATCTGCCGAAGATCCAGCAGACCAATGTTGAGCGCCGCACTGATCCGCGCATGGAACAGAAAGGGTTCGTTGCTGGCCATGGCGTCTTGATAATCGCCGAACGCGGCCAGTCCCCAATCGAGAAAGTACTCCCACAATACCTGTGCGTCGGCGTGCGTCACCGGGTAGTCGAACGTCTCGAGCGCGCCGTAGTGGCTGGCGAAGTGTTCGGCCACCAACGCAAGCACCTCTTGGGTGATGGCGTCGGGTTTGAAGCGCACGGGAGGAGGGGGCCGCACGCCCTTGGGCAAGGCTTTGCGATTGTCGGCGTCGAAGTTCCAGGCGCCTCCGACCGGGCTGCCGTCACCGTTGAGTAACAGCCTGCTTTTGCGGCGCATTTCACGGTAAAAGAACTCCATGCGCAGCTGCTTTTTGCCCTGCGCCCAGTCGGAAAATTCGCTCCGTGTGCAAAGAAAGCGAGCATCGCTGTGCCAGTGGATGGGCAAGCCGCAATCCTTGATCGATTGCTCGAGGCGCCAGTCACCGCACTCTGTCAGATGAATCTCACTGGGATTAAGCAGTGCGTGCCAGCGCTGTAATTCGCTCGGCACCGATCCGCTGTTGTCCGGATCCGTCAGCGTGACGTAGTGCACGCGCAACCCGCGCTGACGCAAAGCCTCAGCGAAATGCCGCATGGCACTGAAGATCAGGACGATTTTTTGCGGATGGTGGGGGACATGGCTGGCTTCCTCCATCACCTCGACCAGCAGCACGGCATCGTGATCCTGATCGAGGCCCTGCAGGGAAGCGAGGTCGAAAGACAATTGGTCGCCCAAGACCAGGCACAAGCGCCGCGTCGCATTCATCAATCGGAGTCCGTTAAGTTCGAGGTCATCGCCAGGCCGGCAATTAGTTATACAAGGGTAGTCTTCTGTATAGGTTTTTGCGAGTTTACGTGGGTTTCAGCAAACAGTTGTTTTCGGCTGCCAACGCTCATTTCGATGGAACCAATCACCACGCCCGTTCCCCTAATGCTGTGCAGATAGCCTCTCGGCACACGCTCAGGTCGATTCTGAACTCTCCACTTACAGACGAAGGTTTGATGAATTATGAAAAGTGAACAAGTTGAAGGCGTTGCAGAAAAACTCGCTGGCAAGGCGCAGAGCGCAGTCGGGAAACTGATCGGTGATTCAAGGCTGGACGCTGAAGGCGCTGCACGTCAGGCCTCGGGCCAACTGACCAAAACCTACGGCGACACGTTGGACAACGTCTCGACGTTTGTTAAAGAAAAACCAGTGGCTGCACTGGCCATCGGTGCGGCAGTGCTGCTGTTGGTCAACCGCTTTCTGCGTCGTTGAATCACGAAAGACAGACATAGCGGCTCTTCGGAGCCGCTTTCGTTTTATGATCTCAGCTAAACGAATTGACGGATCCCCCGCGCCCCATGCTCACAAACCTCTGGTATGTCGTTCTGCCCTCGTCGCAGTTGACTGAAGGACTGATGCCGGTGCAATTGCTCGGGCAACCGTTTGTGGCGTTCCGTGATGAGTCGGGCGTCGCGCATGTGCTTTCAGATGTGTGCGTGCATCGCGGTGGTTCGCTGTCGGCCGGCAGCAAGGTTGGCAACAGCGTGCAGTGTCCGTATCACGGCTGGCGGTTTGGTGCGGATGGCGTCTGCACGCACATACCTGCGCAGCCAGACCTGCGAATTCCGGCGAAGGCTCGCGTCGACGCCTATCCAACGCTGGAACGCTATGGCTGGATCTGGGCGTTTTTAGGTGATCTCCCTGAAGCGGAACGTCCGCCTCTACCAACGCTCGACTGGATCGACGATCCGGCCATTCGGGTGGTCAGTGGTCATTTCGATTGGCAGGCCAGTTGGGATCGGATTATCGAAAACGGCCTCGACTTCGCCCACGCTCCCTTTGTGCATGGTTCAACCTTCGGCGATCCCGATCATCCCGAGATTGAATCGTTCGATGTGGAAAGCGATGCGTGGAGCGGCAGCGCACAAATGCTCATGCGCAGGCCCGCGCGCAAAGGGCTGTTGAGGCGTAAATCTTCCACCGAGTTTGTCAGTGTGGTCACTGTTCCGGGTTTTCATTTGTCCGGGCCGTGTACAACGCTGGAGCTCGAATTACCCAATGGCTGGCGGATCTACATCGTCTCGGCGCACGTGCCGATTGATGCCAATCGCACGCGAACCTGGTGGATGATGGGCAGAACATTCCTGCGCTCGCGACTGTTGGATCGCCGGTTCATTGCCAGCAATATTCGTATCTTCGAACAGGATCATGCGGTGCTGAAAAACGTACGGCCCGAGCGCGTGCCTGACTCCTTTCAGCAAGAGGTCTCGTTGAAATCCGACGCGCTGCAAATCGCCTTTCGTAAAGACATGCAGGCACTGGAGCAGCGCGGCTGGCGCATTGATGAAGAACGCCTCGCGCGAACGTTCACGGGGCGTAAGGCCTGTGCGGTGCCGAGCCCCGAGCGTCGTCAGATCCGTGCCTGGGCGATTGAGCCGATCCCGCTGGTGGACGTTACCCACGAGCAGGAATAGCGGCTCCTGAAGGCATACATCTTGCTTTGCTAGCAATAAACATAACGATCACTAGCAAAGAGAGAGCCCGTCACCATGATCGCAACCTCCAGCCGTGCGGTGATCTGTACGCCTCATGCCGATGCCAGCGCCGCCGGCCTGCGGATTCTCGACGCGGGCGGCACGGCCATTGATGCCATGCTCGCCGCCAGTGCGATGCTTGCTGCGGTTTTTCCGCACATGACCGGTCTGGGTGGCGATGCCCTATGGATGATCCACGACAGTCAGGTGCGCACCATCGTGGGGATTGGTCAGGCCGGGCAACGTTTGCCCGAGCGCGGAATCATCACCGTGCGCGGCCCGGCGTCGGTCGCCAGCACGGCGGGCGCGATGGCCAGTTGGCAGACGGCGGCGAACATCAGTCGGCATGAATGGGGCTCGCGGCTCGGCTGGGCTGATCTGTTAAGTGACGCCGCGAGCGTGGCCGATGCCGGTGTGCAGGTGTCGCGCTCGCAGCTGTTCTGGCAAACCCTGCGCCAACCCCTGATCGAGCAATTGCCGGATCTGCATCGTCTGTGCAAACACGAAGGACACTGGTTACGCGAGGGCGATACGTTGCGCCAGCCCGAGTTGGCCAACACCCTGCGGCATCTGGCGAAACACGGCGTCGAGGATTTCTACCACGGCGAACTGGCCGAGGCGTTCGGAGCCGCGTTTGATCGCTTGGGCTGCGGTTTGACGGCGGCCGATCTGGCGGCAACTCGCGCACCCGAAGTCGCACCGATTTCGATACGTTATCGCGATGGTCAACTCTACAACGTCGCGCCACCAAGCCAGGGGTTGTACACGCTGCAAGCCATGGCCGCGCTGCAACACAAACCGCTGGCGGACGTCGGTAATGGCAGCGCGCTTTACTATCACTATCTCGTCGAAGCGATCAAACAGGGCCTGCTGCGCCGCAATGCGCAGTTGTGCGATCCGCTGAGCCAGCCGTGGGATTTTGCTGCCACTCTCGAAGATGCGCAGATTAAAGCTTACGCCGATGCCATCGACGATCAGCGCGCGGCGCCGTGGAACGAGCCGGGACGCCCGGCCGATACCATCTGGATGGCCGCGACTGATGCGCAGGGCCGTACGGCTTGCCTGATCCAGAGCCTGTTCCATGACTTCGGATCGGGCTGCATCCTCGGTGACACCGGCGTGTTGTGGCAAAACCGCGCGGCCGGATTTAACGCCAATCCCCAACACGTCAACGGCTGGGCACCGGGCAAGCGTCCGGCGCACACGCTCAATCCGTCCTGCTATCTGGCTGACGATGGCCGCCGCTGGTTCTTCGGCACGCAGGGTGGCGATGGTCAACCGCAAACGCAGATGGTGCTGGCGACGCAACTGATCGACTATCAACAACCGATTGATCAGGCGTTGCACGCGCCGCGCTTTCTGTTGGGCCGCAGCTTTTTCGACAGCACGGACAACCTCAAACTCGAAGGCGATATGGCTACGACCACGATTGAAGGCCTCGGCATGTTGGGCCATGAGGTGGAAATCATTCCAGTGCGCAGCCCCATGACCGGCCACGCCGGGATTATTGCAATTGACGCCGAGGGTCGGCGCAGCGCCATGCACGATCCAAGGGGGGAGGGCTCCGGGCTCGGTCAACCGGACTGATCCTTGCAGCGCACATTTGCCGGGCTCGGGCGGCTGGCGGATAATGCCGCCGATTGCCCGCCAGACACATTGTTGTGGATTGGCCTGCGGCGTTCTGAAAAACAGAGGAAAGGATGGGCTTGAGCACTGTCACCGTCAAACAGCTTGAGGTGCAACGGATCGTCGATGCGCTGTTCAAGGCTATCGCCCAGCATCGCCTGCCGCCCGGCACGCGATTGATCGAAGCGCATATCGTCGAAACCCTGCAAGCCAACCGCAATCATGTGCAGGTGGCGTTGCAGCGTCTGGCGATGCAAAAAGTGGTGACCATCGAAGCCAATCGGGGCGCCATGGTTGCCCAGCCGACGGCACGCGAAGCGCGGGATATTTTCAGCGCCCGGCGCGCCATCGAGCGCGCAATTGTCGAGGCGATCACGCCGCAAACCATGCGCACGCAGCGTCAGCGTATCGCCAACCATATGAACAACGAACGCAAAGCCACCAACGACACCGATCGCCGCGCCATCGTCCGCGAGCTGAGCGAATTTCACCTGCTGCTCGGCGAGATCAGTGGCAACACGGTGCTCAGCGATATCCTCGCCAACCTGATGGTGCGTAGCTCATTGATCGTCGCGCTGTATCAGCGTAATGACGTGCCGTCGTGTGCGTCCGACGAGCACCAGGAAATCATCACCGCGCTGGAAAATGGCGATAACGCCAAAGCCGTGGCGGTGATGATTGAGCATCTGGATGAATTGGAAGCGCAGTTGGCGCTGGAAGAAACTGCGCCCGCCGAGTTCAACCTCAAGCAGGCGCTGATTGATTAACGCGGTTTGATCAACGTTGCTACTGGGCGACTGAACGTCTGGCGCCCGCCCTTGAAGCCCATCAACGGCGCGCTTATTTCAGCGATCACTGTCGCTGGCGAGGACGCGTCGAACACGATGAAATCGGCGCGGCAGCCTGGTCGCAAACCGTAATCCTGCAATCGCAGCATCACCGCCGACTCGGTGGAGACCCACGCCAGGCATTGCAGCAGTTCCGCCACCGTGCCCATCTGACTGACGTTGGCGAACAGGTTGGCCTGACGGATCAACGACGCATCGCCATACGGCGTAAACGGGTTACCGATGTTGTTGGTCGAGACCGAGCAGGTCACGCCGCACGCATGCAAATGCGCGAGTGGCGCCAAGCCTCTGGGTTTGTTGTGGAACGCCTCGCGGCCGAGCAAAAACAGATCGGTGCTCGGCAGACAAGTCACCTGCACGCCTGCTTTGGCCAGATGCAGAGCCAGCACCGTCAGTGGCTCACGGGGCAGCGTCGACAACTTGGTCGCGTGCCCGACGGTGACGCGTCCGCCCCAGCCGTGCAGCTGCGTGCAGCGTGCGACTTCCATGACCGTCATGCCTTCGGTGTTCAGGTCGAAATCCAGGTGCAGATCGAGGTCGCAGTCGTAGCGCACCGCCAGTTCAAACAGACGCTGGATCTGCCCGTGCGGGTCGCTGTCCATGTACGGGCAGCCGCCGAGCACCGTCGCGCCGCTTTCCAGTGCCTGACACAACAGCGCCTCAGTCCCAGGATTATTCAGCAGACCCTCCTGGGGAAACACGCAGATTTCCAGACTGATGGCCCAGGCGTAATCAGCCTGCAAACGGCGAATCGCGTTGAACCCGGTCAGACCGATCTGCGGATCCAGCTCGACGTGGGTGCGCATGTGCGTCGTGCCTTGCACAATCGCCTTGTCCAGCACCTGCGCACCACGCTGATAAACATCGTCTTCAGTGAATTCGGCTTTCGCCGCGCGGGTTTGCGCGACGGCTTCAGCCAGGGTGCCTTCCTGCAAATGACAGCGCTGCATGATGCAGGCCTTGTCCAGATGGATATGGGTTTCGATCAGACCCGGCATCATCAATTGGCCGTGCAGATCAAGGGTTTGCCAGTGGCTGGCATTCGGGCTGAAGCCGTCGACGAAGTAACCGTTCTCAACGTAGAACTCGCTCACGCGGTGATCGCTTCCGAGCCGTGCATTGATGATTTTCAGGGCGTTCATGCGCTGGCCCCTTCACCCAGATAGGCGGCGGCCAGCGCTTTGTCGGCGCGCAGTTCTGCGGAGCCGGCGGCTTTGACGATGATGCCGGTTTCGAGAACATAAGCGCGATCCGCCACTTGCAGCGCGAGGTTGGCCATTTGATCCACGAGCAGGATGGTCACGCCTTCGTCGCGCAGCGCCGCCAGTGCATCGTACAACTCGCCGATCATCGCGGGCGACAAGCCCAGCGACGGTTCATCGAGCAAGAGGATTTTTGGCTTGGCCATCAGGCCGCGGCCCACGGCGACCATTTGTTGTTCGCCGCCGGAAAGTAGCCCGGCCGGGTTGTCGATGCGATCTCGCAGGCGCGGGAAGCGCTTGAGGATGGCCTCGATTTCAGCCTCGGCATCGAAGCTGTCGCGACGCGAATAGCCGCCGAGCAACAGGTTGTCGCGCACACTCAAATACGGGAAAACCTGACGGCCCTCCGGCACCAGGGCCAGACCTTTTGCGGCAATGGTGCTGGCGTTGGCCAGTTCGATGTTTTCGTTGTCCAGCAAAATACTGCCGCCGCTGGCGCGATGCAGGCCGGCCAGACACTGCAGGATGCTCGATTTGCCCGCGCCGTTCGCGCCGAGAATCGCCACCAGTTCGCCGGGATTGACCAGCAGATTGACCTTGTCGACCACGGCTGACGCGCCGTAATCGATGACCAGATCCTTGACGTACAAACGCGCATCGCGACTGCCATTCCACACCTGTTCGCGAGGTGTGGCTTGATACTCGGTACCGCCCAGATACGCGGCGATGACTTGCGGGTTTTGCCGGATTTCCGCCGGCGGCCCCGAGGCAATAGGTTTGCCGGCGTCGAGCACCAGCAAGTGCTCGGACACCGACATGACCAGCGCCATGTCGTGCTCGACCAGAATCACTGTCAGGCCAAAGTCCGCCAGTTTGCGCAGCAGTACCGCCAGATCATCGGTGTCGCGACGACTGAGGCCCGCGGCCGGTTCATCCAGCAACAACACCGCAGGCGCCGTCGCCAGCGCCCGGGCAATTTCCACCAGACGCCGATCCACATGCGGCAGATCTTCGGCGGAAATATTCACTTCGCCGCGATAGCCGACCAGTGCCAACAGATCCAGTGCCAGACTGCGCTGCTCGACTGTGGAAAGGCTGAACGGCAGGCCCATACGGCCCTGCTGCATCGCCACCAGAAGGTTGTCCAACACCGACATTTCACCGAACAGCAAGGTGGTCTGATACGTGCGGGCAATCCCGGCCCGAGCGCTTTTCCACGCCGGCAGACCGGCGAGCGGTTGTTGCAATTCAATCTGGCCAGAGTCCGGCACATAGAAGCCGCTGATCATATTGAGCACAGTGGTTTTGCCCGCGCCGTTAGGGCCGATGATGCTGGTGATGCTGCCGGCGGGGGCATGCAAACTGACGTGTTGCGCGGCCTGCACGCCGCCGAAACGAATGCCGATATCAGTTACCCGCAAGCCCGAGTTCACGCCACGACTGCGCAGATGCGCGGCGATACGATCCTCATTGAAGCGCGCGGGCGGCAGCAAACGCGTCGGTTTGATCCAGCGTCGGGCGAGGGCGCCCAGCAGGCCATTCGGTGCGATCCACAGCACCAACAGCAGCAGCGTGGAAAAAATCAGCAAGCGATATTCGGCAAAATCCGAGAGCAGTTCCGGCACCAGCACAATCAACAGCGCGCCAATCAGCGGCCCGAAGAGCATGCCGCTGCCGCCGACGATCACTGCCAGCACAAACAAAATCGACTGCGAAAACGGAAATGATTCCGGGTTGATGAACATCAGCAACGGCGCGAGCAAGCCACCCGCGAGTCCGGTCAACGCCGCCGACAAAGCAAAGGCGAGGGTTTTGCTGATGACCGGATTAAAGCCCAGCGAGCGCGCAGCAATTTCTGAAGCTTTCACCGCGCGCATGGCTTTGCCCCAGCGGCTGTGGCTGAGGCGCTGATAGAAGAGCAGGGCGCCAATCATCAATGCCGCAGCCAATAGCGCGAGGAAAATCGACGGATCAAGCCCGGCGAATTCCGGCATGGGGATGCCCATCAAACCGTTGGAACCGCCCGTGACGTCACGCCATTCGATCAGGCTGTGATGCACGACAAAAGCGAAGGCAATGGTGATCATCGCCAAGTACGGGCCGCTAACGCGAAGGGCAGGAATCGCCAGCAGCGCGCCAATTACCCCAGCCGCGACACCGGCGATCGGCAGGGCCAGCCACAACGGCCAACCCGCCAAGGTCAGCAGCGCCGACACATAGGCACCGATCGCGTAGAAGGCGATATGGCCAAAGGAAATCTGCCCGCTCAGGCCGATCAGAATATTCAGGCTCACGCCAACCACTGTCGCCAGCGCGCACAGGGTGAAAACCAGCAGGGAATAGCTGTCCAGCGTGAACGCCATGACCCCAGAAACGACCGCGAGGAGGGCGATCAGCAAGGAGGGAAGGTTCTTCATACTTTCACCAATGCCTGGCTGCCGAACAGACCGTTGGGACGAATCGCCAATGCGACAATCACCAGCGCAAACGTGAATATCTGGGTGAACGCCGAGCCGAAATACATGGTGATCAGCGCTTCCGTCAGACCAAACAGCAACCCCGCCGTGAACACGCCGCCAGCGCTGGTGATGCCGCCAAGAATCGCCACCGCAAAGGCTTTCAGGCCGAACAACATGCCCATTTCCGCGTTGACGCTGAACAGCGGCGCAATCAACAAACCGGCGACGGCGGCAAACACTGTCGAGATCGCAAAAGCGATGGCGACCACACGATTGACGTTGATGCCCATCAGCATCGCGGCACGAGGATTCTGCACGCAGGCTTCCAGCACTTTGCCCAGCCGGGTGTAACGCCGCACCAGATACAACGCCAGCGCAATCGCCGCCCCGGCCAGCGGAATCAGCAATTGCAGGGCACCGACGTTGCTGCCGAACATCTCGACATTCAGATCGGCCAGGCTGCTTTCGAACTGCCGAGGCTCCTTGCCGAAGGTGAACAACGCCAGGTTATCCACCAGAATCCCGCCGGCCACCGTCGCCATCAACCACGCCTGCGAGCCGCGACTGTGAAACGGCCGCACCAGCCAGCGCTCGATGGCCAAGCCATACAGCGCACAGAACATCAAAGTCAGCGGCAGCGCAAACCACAGCGACCAGCCCCAGTTGATGCAAAAGGTGTAGCCCAACACCGCGCCGACCATCATGGCGCTGCCCTGAGCAAAGTTGACGGTGCGCGAGACGACGTAGGTCAGGTGAAACCCTAACGCCAGCAACGCGTACATGCTGCCGAGGCCCAGCCCGGAGATGATGGCGGCGGTGTACATGGCTTACTCCTTAGGCGCGAGCGGGACGATTTGATCGTTGACGAAGTGCGTGAACAGATAATCGTCCGGCCCCAACGCGTCATGCTTGGTCGGGGTAAACGGTTGCTTGTAGTCCTTGATCAAACCGTCGTATTCGCTGATGGCGTAAAAGCCGTCGCGGATCGCTTTGCCGTCGGTGCTACCGGCTTTTTTGATCGCTTCAACGGCGAGATGCAGCCCGTCATAAGCATTGGCAATGCCCACCGCCGGGGTGACGTCAGCCAGGGTTTTGATCTGCGGGTAGGCGGTTTTCAATGCGGCCAACAAGGCATCGCCCTTGGCGCTGTTGTGCTCGGTGAACACGTAGGTCTGGATGAAATGCACGCGCCCGGCGTTCGGCCCCGCGAGTTCGCCGAAGCGGCCACCGGCCGGGCCCCAGTGCGAAACGACCGGCACGTCCCAGCCCATGCGATCCAGAGATTTCACGACTTGCGCGGAAGGGCTGACATTACCGACGAGGAGGAGGGTGTCGGCACCGGCGTTTTTCAAGCGAGTGAGTTGCGGAACGACGTCGAGATCGCTGTCCTGAATCCGCTCGACACCGGCGTTGGCCATGCCGCGTTTCTCCAGCGCACGTTTGAAGCCCGCCTCGTTGGACTCGCCCCACGGATTGTTGATGAGGATCATCCCCGGCTTCTTCATGCCGTGGTCGACGCCATATTTCACCAGCGCCTCATCCACCAGCTCATCGACGGCAGAAACACGGAACACATAGTTATCGGCCGCGCCGTTTTCGGTGATTTTCGTACCCGCCGCCCAGATGCCCATGAACGGCACTTTCATCTGATTGACCAGCGGCACGATGGCCAGCGAAACCGGTGTATCAAGACCACCAAACAGTACGGCGACTTTCTCGCGCTGCACCAGTTCGCGCGCGGCGAGAATGCCCTTCGACGGATTGCTTTCATCGTCGCGACGCACCAATTCCAGAGGACGACCGAGCACGCCGCCACTGGCGTTGACCTCATTGATCGCCATGGTCAAACCCCGCGTCAGGGCTTCACCGGATTTGGCCGACTGCCCGGAAAGGGCCGCGACCAGACCAACCTTGATCGGCGGCTCGGCCGCTTGCGCGCCACCGAACATTGCCATATTGAGCGTGACTGCCGCAGCCACGGGAAACAGCAGACGTTGCAGGTTTTGAAACCGAGTTGCCATGGGTGATTCTCCTGATTGCTAGCAGTTACTGATTTATTGCTAGCAAGGAGGGTGCCACTCGGATTTGCCGTGAAAACTACAGTGTTTACGGGGTGCTCACGGAGTGATTGCGCTCCAAATGAAGGCGAATTGCACCATGGCGAGGCGCCGGGCCATTTGGCTATTTGATTTTTCCGCCCTGTCTGCCGGGTCGAGGCGCCTTCGCCAAGACCAATGCAACGAAATCCACCTCCGGGCCTCATACATAAATGAATCGGGCGGTGTCGCTGTGCTGGATGCAAGGCCCGATCGCAGGCTCACTCCAACGAGAGGCAATGGTTTTCATGACGACGGCTGAACAGAACCAAGTGGCGTGGTTGGTCGAACAATCCATGCTGCATGCCGCAAGGCAGCGGGCCAAACTCTATTCGGGACAGGGCCGCTTGTGGCAGCAGCCCTACGCCCATACCCGGCCTCGGGACGCTTCGGCTTTGGCCTCGGTCTGGTTTACCGCGTATCCCGCTTCCATTGTTACCCGTGAAAACGGCACCGTGCTGGAGGCCTTGGGCGATGAAGGTTTGTGGCACCTGCTCTCGAAAATCGGCATTCAGGGCATCCATAACGGGCCGCTGAAAAAGTCTGGGGGCCTGCGAGGCACTGAACATACGCCGACCATCGACGGCAATTTCGACCGCATCAGTTTCGACATCGACCCGCAACTCGGCACCGAGGCGCAGCTGCAGGCGCTGACCCGCATGGCCGCTGCGCACAACGCTGTCGTGATTGATGATGTGATCCCGTCACACACCGGCAAGGGCGCGGATTTTCGACTGGCCGAGATGGCCTATGAAGATTATCCGGGCCTCTATCACATGGTTGAAATCCGCGAGGAGGACTGGCCGCTGCTGCCTGATGTGGCAGAGGGGCGTGACGCGCAAAACCTCAGCCCGCAGCAGGTTGATGCGCTGCGCGACAAGCATTACATCGTTGGCCAGTTGCAACGGGTGATCTTCTTCGAGCCGGGGGTCAAGGAAACCGACTGGAGCGCGACGTCGATCGTCATGGGTGTCGATGGTAAGCCGCGTCGCTGGGTGTACTTGCATTATTTCAAGGAAGGCCAGCCGTCGTTGAACTGGCTGGATCCGACCTTTGCCGCGCAGCAGATGATCATCGGCGATGCGTTGCACGCCATTGACGTGATGGGCGCGAAAATCCTCCGTCTCGATGCCAACGGTTTTCTCGGTGTGGAGCGCAAGCTCGACGGCACTGCGTGGTCGGAAAGCCATCCGCTGTCGATCACCGGCAACCAATTGCTGGGCGGGGCGATTCGCAAGGCCGGCGGCTTCAGCTTTCAGGAATTGAACCTGACGGTTGACGACATCGCTGCCATGTCCCACGGCGGCGCCGATCTCTCCTACGACTTCATCACCCGGCCGGCTTACCAGCACGCGTTGCTGATGGGCGATACCGAATTCCTGCGGCTGATGCTGCGCCAGATGCACACGCTCGGCATCGACCCGGGCTCGCTGATCCATGCCTTGCAGAACCATGACGAACTGACGCTGGAACTGGTGCATTTCTGGACGTTGCACGCCCACGACACTTATCTGTTCCAGGGCCAGACATTCCCCGGCAACATCTTGCGCGAACACATCCGTGAGCAGATGTACGAGCGCTTGACCGGCGAACACGCACCCTACAATCTCAAGTTCGTGACCAACGGCGTGTCCTGCACCACCGCCAGTATCATCACCGCCGCCCTTGGCATTCGCGACCTCGATGCCATTACCCCTGCGGATATTCAGCAGATCAAACAGATCCATTTGCTGCTGGTGATGTACAACGCGATGCAACCCGGGGTGTTCGCGTTGTCGGGGTGGGATCTTGTCGGTGCACTGCCTTTGCCGGCAGAGCAGGTCCAGCATCTGATGGGCGATGGCGATACCCGCTGGATTCATCGTGGTGCCTACGATCTGGTGGATCTGAACCCGGAGGCGTCGCTGTCAGCGGGCCTCATGCCCCGTTCGAAATCCTTGTACGGCAGCCTGCCTGCGCAAATGCAGGATCCGGATTCGTTCGCCTCGCAACTGCAGCGAATTCTCTCGGCGCGCCGGGCCTACGATATTGCCGCCAGTCGGCAGATTCTGGTTCCGGACGTTGAACACCCGGGGTTGCTGATCATGGTTCACGAACTGCCTGCGGGCAAAGGCACGCAGATCACCGCCCTGAACTTCGGCGCGACACCGATTACTGAAACCCTGCATTTGCCCAACATTGCGCCGGGGCCGGTGGTCGACATCATCAACGAGCGGGTCGAAGGTGACCTTACGCCCGAGGGTGAATTCACCATTGTTCTCGATGCCTATGAAGGCCTCGCGCTGCGGGTAGTCAGCAGTTCGCCGATGATCTAGGGCTTTGCCGCTAGCGGGTGTTGTCGGGTGTTCGGCAACACCCACCGGCTATCGGGCCTTGACCGTCCACAGCTGATTGACCTTGGTCGTGTAGCTTTGGCTCATCAGGTCTCGACGCATCCCCCAATCAGGCGCGGCGGGCACACTGGCCACCCGAAGAACGCCCTTGCCCCAGCGGCCATTGATCTCATCGAGAACGCTCATGACCTTGTCAGCCATCGCCGGTTGCGAATGGGCGAACAGGTCATCCGTGAAATCACCCGGCTGCCGCAAATCCATCAGTAGCACTTCGGCCTTGCTGTATCTGAAGCCCGGGCGAAACAGCCGATTGACCGCTTCGGTGGCTGCTTTCGTCATCAGGCGCACATCGTTGGTCGGGTAGGGCAACTCCACCAGCGCGCCGTTCGCATATTTCGCCTCTTCCGGATTGAACATGCCGGTGCGAATGCTCACGCGCATCTTCTTGCACAGCGAGTTCTGCGCGCGGAGTTTTTCGGCCGCACGCTGGGTGTAGGTAGCAACAGCTTCCTTGATCGGCTCGATCTGCGTGAGTCGCGTGCCGAACATTCGGCTGCAGCAGATTTCCTGCTTCGGCGGGTCAGCTTCTCCCAGTTCGAGGCATGACGTGCCGGCGAGCTCGCGCGCAGTCTTTTCGATCACCACGCTGAATTTCTGCCGAAGCATCCACGGGTCGGCCTTCGCCAAGTCCATGGCAGTGTTGATGCCCATGACTTCCAGATGAGCTTTCATGCGCCTGCCGATGCCCCAGACCTCGCCGACATTGGTATTGCGCAGCGTCCAGTCGCGTTTGAACGGATCGCAGAGATCGACCACGCCGCCGGTGATGTCCAGCAGCCTTTTGGCGGTATGGTTGGCGAGCTTGGCCAAGGTTTTGGTGCGGGCAATGCCCACACCGACAGGAATGCCCGTGCGTTTGAGCAGTGCAGAGCGCATCTGCCGACCAAACGCGGACAAGTCACCGGCAATGCCCGTCAGATCGGCAAACGCCTCGTCAATGCTGTAGACCTCAAGCGCAGGCACCAGCGATTCGATGATGGTCATGACGCGCTCGCTCATGTCGCCATACAACGCGTAATTACTGCTGAACGCGACGATGCCGTTACGGCGCAGATGATCCTTGATCTGGAAGTACGGCTGGCCCATTTTCACAAACGGTTTGGCGTCGTAGCTGCGCGCAATCACACAGCCATCGTTGTTGGACAGCACCACGATGGGTGTCCTCGCCAGGTCGGGCCGGAAAACCCGCTCGCAACTCGCGTAAAACGAATTGCAGTCAATCAGAGCGAAGACAGGTTCAGGTGTTGTCATGATCGCGCACGCTGTATTTCACCACACCCCAGATCACCAGCTCATCGCCTTCCATGACATGTCTTGCCGGGTATTTCGGGTTCTCCGATAAAAGCATCACGGCGCTCTCGCGCAGCAGCAGACGCTTGCAGAAGGGTTCGGAGTTCAGCGCAGCGATGACGATATCGCCACTGACCGCATCAATACTTCGATCAACGACCACCAGATCCCCTGAATAGATGCCGGCGCCCTGCATGCTGTCGCCGTCAATTCTCACCAGGTACACGTGCGGCGCGCGGATATCGAACAGCTCATCGAGGGAAATGTGCTTCTCGATGTGATCAGCCGCCGGGGAGGGGAAGCCCGCCGGCACCCGGGATGAGTAGAGAGGCAGCTTCGTGCCGCCGGTCGCGAGTGGGCCGAGGAGGGTGATGCTCATGATGCAAGCCTTATCAGGTTAACTGTACATGCATACAGTTAACGATTTGCTTGGCTTTTGGTCAATCTCAGGGCAAGGCAATTCGACGGGTGACCGTATTGGCGGGCTAATCAGTTCCTTTGCAGAGCGTTTCATACCATTGCGCGTAAGGCGTATTAGAAACTTGATGCCTGTTTAGATCAGGACTGCCATCGTCCCACCACACCGGGCCTCGTTCTCCGAGTGCAACTTTTGCAGCATGGACGCGTGCTCTTACTGCTTTCAATTGCTGCGGATCACTGGCGGCTTTTGCAACTTTTACGTCCCGTCGGGCGGCCATGAGTTCGTTTATAAGTTGCTGTCGCAGATCTTCTTGCAGCGAGGGATTGGTGCATCGCCATAGCTGCCCTTTGACAACAAAGTAGCGACCGTCAGGCGTCACTGGGTGCATTGCTCATCTCCGATCGTCCAAAGAATGCTCGATGGACGATTGTCGAAGTATCGGGAACAGGAGGGCGGATCGTAGTTAATTCCTGAGGATCTACTGACTGGAAACGCCCGGCACGTCCATGTTGATCTTGCGCCAGCACGCTTCAGAAAAACTGTAGACCGAAAAGGCAATCAGCCCCAAGGCCATCACCATCAAAATCAGCCATCCTGCGGGCAGATTTTGCAGCGCGTCCAAGGCCTCTTTCATACCGGGAGGATCCATCGCCTGATAAGCGGAACCGCTGACGGCCAGCAGCAATGCGATCTCTATAAACACCACGCCACGGGCGATCAGACCAAATCGGGACACCGGGCGGACATAGCGCATGACGTCTTCGTCGGCCTCGAAATACTTTTCAAACGAGGCCTTCCAGCCCTTGATGATGTGAGCAATGCCAACGCCTAACGGAATAAGCGCAATCAGGTAAACCAATAAATTCGAGTATTCCCACGACAACAGATGCGCCAGCCAGTCTTTGGTTTGCCCTCCGGAACTGCCCGAACTTTTGATCCCGCTCACAAGCAGGCTCAAGGCAAACAATGCGAGCGCGCCATTGACCAGACCGCCCGCCAAAAGACCTGCGCGAATCACCAAACCCTTGAGTTGGGTGCCGTGGTGATCAACATCACGCGTGGCTTGCAGTACACGCCAGGCTGCGAACGCGAGCAGACCTGCGACCACAATTCCTACTAAAAAATAGCCGAATGGCTGAGCCAACAATGCTTCGAGACTTTTGTGACTGTCTTTGGGTTTGGTTGAGTCATGGGCGGCGAGTAACGCGAAGATACCGATGATCAAATAGAGCACGCCTCGAGCGGCGTATCCACCTCGAGCGAGTATCACAAGACTGCGGTGCGCGGACATCGGATCAATTCCTGAGAGTAATAAGGAACAGACCGTTGCGGTTCGGAGGGGTTCTACTGCGATTTACTGGGTGGGGAATCCAGGTTTAGAGGCGCTAGTTGCCCAGAGAGGCGGAGCACTAAGGCTCCGCACAGACACTTCAGACTTTATTAGCGTTGAGCTTGCGCAGCTCTTCGTAAGTCGCCGACTGGACGAACCAGAAACCGGAAACGATGCACCAAACCAACGTGCCGGCCACGAAAATCCCCAGCGCTGGCAAAAAACCGGCGGTGAACAGGGACACGATAGCGACCAGCCAGATAACGGCCAGGGAAACGTAGAGGACGAGGTTGTTGACGCTGATGACGAAGTCTTTCACAGGGCGTGTTCCTTACGGGAAGTGATAAAGCCCCCAATCCGGGGGGGGGGGTGCGCATGCTATCACCAGCCGTCATGACTTTGAACAACAAGGCCCGTTGAAAGAGCGTGATTATCTGAAACGAATTTATCGAAGCCGTGATGCAGAGAGCTTGTGATGACTGATTAAAAAAGACAGGGCATAAAATTTCATAAAATCAATGTGTTAACTACGTGCGCGTGTAAACTTTAGACAAAGTTTGCCCAGATGCTACTCATGGTCTACTTTTTAAACTCAACATCACTGGCGCCCTGCGCGCTTACTTAACTGGAATTATGTCATGTCAAGTGATCTTAAATCCGGCGAACTCGTGGTGGCCAAGGGCAGGCTTGCTACGGTCCAGCAAGTATTTAGCGATAAGAATATAAGAGTGGTCATAGTTTCTACCGATTCAGCAATGATCGTGTCGAGGCGTGATATAGAGCGAATTGAAAAAAAATCGAAGCTAAAGAGGTAAGTCGCGATGCTTATGATTACACCCCCGAGCAACTAGAAGTTTTTGCAGAGCGTTACAATGTAGTAAGGCAGTGGCGCTGCGGAGAAATAACTGTCGAAGAAGCAAGTGTCACGTTAGATTTGTCGAAAAGCTATTTGTTTAGATTAGCTAAACTCTACGATGAGGAAGTCGGACCATTATGTATGGCGCTCAGCCGACGAGGTAGGAGGGCCGGAGTGACACTGCTAAGCGAAGAAGTTGAAGTGATTATCGCAGATGCCGCTAAAAAGTACGAATCTAAAGCTGCTAGCTATAGCAAAGTATGGGTCGAGGTGGACGTCACATGTAAGGAAAAAGGCCTTGCTTCCCCTTGCAAAGACACTGTACTGCGACGTGTAAAATCTCTCCTATCACAGAGAGCGCGCATGAGAATAAAGCATGGAAAAGATGCTGAAGCGCAGTTTTTTTCGGCTCGGCCTGGGAAAAAGGAAGTGACCCGCCCGCTCCAGTGGGTTCAGATGGATCATACGCTTGTAGATGTAATGCTCCTATCCGACGATCGAAAAAATATCATTGGTCGCCCTTGGTGGACAGTTGCAATTGATATAAAGACGAGAGTGATTCTTGGTTACTATGTTAGTTTGCACGTACCTTCCACGGTATCTGTCGCATGCACTTTGAGTCTTAGTATTTTACCCAAAACGGAATTTGCTAAAAACTTGGGGCTCGCTCCCATGGACTATTATTTTTATGGAAAGCCAGAGGTATTGCATATGGATAATGCCTCAGAGTTTACTTCGCCAAAATTTCAAGCGGGTTGTTCATCATTTGGGATCGACCCCGAATATAGGCCAATAGGGCGCAAGCATTATGGCGGCCACGTTGAGCGTCTGATAGGAACCTTCATGACAACGAAGGTTCACTTTCTAAAAGGCGCGATGCTGCGTCACGGCACTGATTACCAACCGAATCAGGCAGCGGCCTGATCTATTTACCCGACGTGTTCTACGAGAGAAACAACTCTTAACCACGATTGCGAAGCAACCTGAACGATGGCAAACCGGTCGAACCGGCGTCGGCAAAACCCTTGAATGTCCAAGTGCGAAAAGCACGAAAAAGCGATCGGGAGCCGACGCGCGAATAGCCCATCATGGCCCTGCATCGAAACGATGCCGTATTTAGAGGCCGAATATACGTGTGCAGTCGGCACGGGCGCCAAAGCAACGGGGCTTGCAATGAGGAGGAGTCCATATACGGACATCCAGAGGCTGAGTCACGATTTTGCTTCGCAGCCTTCTCAAGGCCGACTTATGTCGGCCGGTAATCAGTGCGACGTTAACGCTCAAAAAAATGCCCGCTATAAGCGTGCGGGCGGTCAATCTCAAAGGAGTTTGTTTCGACGTACCTAAAGCGTTGAAAGCATCGTGTCAGAAGCGCTAGGTGGCTCCGCCTCCGATGATGTGCAGGGTCGAATTTCGATAGGTGCCTGAAAGGGTACCTCCCGAACGTGACTTGGTTTGTTCGACGTCCATATCACCCAGCCAGACCAGGGTGTAGGCCGCATGCAAGTCCGGCTCTACATCGACCTTGTAGTTGATCCCTTGGCCACTCGTCTGCCCCATCGAGCCATACAGCTTCCAAGGGAAGGCGAAGGACACCCGGCGCCCGTCGGGCAGAAGCCCCGCGCAATCCACACTAGGAGCCAGTGGCAATGCGGTTCAACTGCTGTAATGGCGACCCGATGCTTGTGCCTTGACCAATTGGCTGAGCGCCGCTGCCCTGACTTCAACAATGGTTTCACCGGCTTCAGCCACTGGCGCAATGAAATCGTCGAAGCGGGGCGGTGCATTAAGATCGTGAACAACGGCGGCTTTCATGAAAAGTTCCTGAGTGTTGTTCCAGTTGGATGCCTCGCAGCTATTCGAGGCAAAGCGCCATTGATCGTTGGTTACCAGCCAAAGCGTATGCCAAATGTACCCGCATCATCGACAATCCGACCGATATACGGATCTTCAAAGTGACCCGGCAATAGAAGCGCATTGTTCTCAACGCAGAAGGACAGCAAGTCGTGTCGACTCTTGGCGGCTTGCGTCGGGTTCTCGCAGACTCTGCTGCTCCATTGCCAAAAGGGAATTTGGATCGGTGAATGCAAAATATCTCCGCAAAAAACTCCATGTTCACCGTTAGAAGATAATTCGATACGAACATGGCCTGCAGAATGACCCGGCGCATGCCTCATGATGAAGGTGTCATCCAGTGCGAAGGTGTCATCGAACAATACTGCCTGCCCCGCCTCGATGATTGGTAACACACTGTCGTTGTACATGTGAGTAAACCAGGCCGGAACACCTGGAACATTACCGTGCGCCAGCCGCTCGGCGTGATCATGCTCAATCTGCGACATCACATATTTGGCGTTAGGAAATGTCGGCACCCACGTACCGTTGACCAATTTTGTATTCCAGCCTGTATGGTCTGCATGCAGATGCGAGCACATCACAAAGTCTATGTCCTCGGGGTCTACGCCGAGTGATTTCATTCGCTTGAGATAGTGAGTGTTCAGTTGATGCATCTCTGGAATGCCTGGACGTTCCTTGTGATTGCCGACGCAACTGTCGATCAGGATCGTGTGTTTGTCGGTTCGAACGATCCAGCTGTGCACAGGCATGAAGATCCGTCCACTTTCCGGATCATAGTGGTTGGGGGCTAACCAATGCTCATGTGCTTCTACGCGTTGACGATCAAAATCAGGCAGCCAGGTCTGCGCCGTTTCTCCCAACAGGGATGTGTCAAACAGCTTTGTTATTTCAACTGCACCGACTCTCCCTCTGACGATGTAATCGAGTGCGGGGCAATTACGGCCATGCACATGGCCTGATGGATTGCGGCATTGAGCATCAGATTTCATTATTTTTATTCTCCGATATTCCAGTCGTATCTGGAGCGTTTCAGGTGGTTGGGCGTCAAGTTGCCGAGCCAGACCTCTCCAACCTGTTCGCGACTCTCAATCATTGCGGACAGGTTGGATTGGCTCTTGTGAAACGGCTTGGCGCGCCGGTCCGGTGACTAGTGTTGGCCGACCGTGATCAGCCCGTCTTTTCCGCGGAACTGCTCCAGAAACTTGAAGCGTGCCGTTCCTTCTTCCGGCGCTGTCTGGATGTTTTCGCCTATATCAATGACTGAGCTACCCGGTCCTTTGTATTTTGGCCATCGCGGCAAACCTTCTCCATTCGGGTCACCCTTGAAGGCGAAGTTGGCCCAATACGACTGAACTGTGTCTGCCACCTTCAAGTCCTCTGCCGATGGTTGCACTGGCTTATGGAAGGGACCCGGTACCCATTGTTTGAATACGTAGGCGATTTCAGCCGTATGGATCGGTGACGGAGTGAACGCCGAGGTGAAGGTAAAGTTATAGACATACACCGGCGCGCGGCCGGTTTTCTGTTGGAGTTTGGCCCACGTCCAGGTTTCGTTCTTGATGGTCAGATCGCCAACCAGCGCCTGTGCCGATTGCTTGAGCTGCTCCGCTGTCGAGGATGGGTACAGCTTGTTGAATTCATCCATGTGCTGCGCACCAAAAGCCTTGGTAGCGGCCTGGGTGAACTCTGCAGCGGTCGCGTGTGGGAAGCTGTAACTCATGAAGGCCCCGCCTTCGTTCAAGTTCCACCCTACCAGCAATGGCACGTCATTCTGCCGTCCGTGTGCGAACGTGGCGTACGGCAGTTCTGTCAGAACGTAGCCATCAACCAGCGGAGAAAACTTGGTCGGCAGTGTCAGGTTCCAGTTGGTCGCTTCATGCAGGTCCCGCGCAGGGATCGCCCTCAGTTTGTCTATCGTCGGTGCAGACAGTTTTTCACCCAGCTCGGCACCGAACGCCAAGGCGTCCTTGCGGGATTTCATCTCACTTTCCCAGAATGCGCCGCTTTCCCCGATCGCCTTGTGAAACAGGCCCTTGGCTTGCGCAGAGGCCATCAGGAAGCCGACGGCATGCGCACCTGCGGATTCGCCGAAAATTGTGACGTTATCCGGGTCACCACCGAAGGCTGCAATGTTTGTTTTGACCCATTTAAGTGCCTCGATCTGGTCGAGGATGCCGTACATGCCTGACTTGTGCCCGTTGGATTCGGCGTCGAGATCGGGGCGCGAGAGATAGCCGAACACGCCCAAACGATAGTTCAGCGTGACCACGATCACGCCTTTCTTCGCCAGGACTTCGCCACGGGTGTCCGGACTGCCACCCGAACCGAATTGAAAACCACCCCCATGAATCCAGACCATGACCGGTAGTTTGGCTTTAGCCGATTTAGCGCCGCTCCAGACGTTCAAGTACAAGCAGTCTTCGCTGGCCACAGCTGAGGTATCGGGCAGGCCAAATCCGCTGGCAGACCAGCAAGACGCTCGATATTGGCTGGCGTCCAGTTCGCCGCTCCACGGTGCTGCTGGCTGCGGTTCTTTCCAGCGCAAGTTGCCAACGGGAGGCTGGGCATAGGGTATGCCTTTGAAACTGAGGATACCGCTGGCGTCTGCGGGCGTTCCGCGCAGTGTGCCCTGCGATACCGTCACTTGTGGACTCAGCGAATCATCGGCAGCATCCGTCGATGCAGCATTGGCAGTAGCACTCATTCCAGACCCTAGGGTAATGCTCATAAGCACGCTCAATCCAAGGTTAAAAATAGGTTTTCCTTGTTGGAACATGACGCTTTCCTTCATTTGGAACTGCGAAAAGAAACACAGGCGTTCGATCCATCAGGTCACTGTGCGGTCCAGCCGCCGTCGACCTTGAGAGACGTGCCCGTAACCATTCGTGCCGCGGGGCTGGCGAGGTAGAGTGCGGCACCCACGATGTCTTCTATTTTTGCCATTCGACCAAGGGGTATTTTCGATACCAGGAACGACTCCTTCTCTGGTGTATCAACAATTTTGCGCACCAAGGGCGTATCAACGAACGTTGGTGAAAGCGTGTTCACCCTGATGCCCTCGCTCGCGAACTCGATGGCCATGGCTTTGGTCAGGCCTTCGATAGCGTGTTTGGTCATGCAGTACACCGTACGGTTCGGTGAGCCTACATGGCCCATCTGGGACGAAATGTTGATGATCACGCCCCCGGATGCCGAGCCGTTTTGCAGCATTTTTGCAGCCGCCGCTTGCGCCGTAACGAAGGACGCCCTGACGTTCAAATCCAGCATCGCGTCCAGGTGCTCATCGCTGACTTCAAGCATGGGTTCCGGAAAATTGGTGCCTGCGTTGTTTACCAGAATATCCAGCCTGGGCAATTTCTGAATCGCTGCTCTGATCGCCGCGCTGTCTGTCACATCGCACACTTGTACGTCTGCGACACCACCGCGTTTACGAATTATTTGAGCAACTTCGTTCAAGCTGTTTTCTGACCTTGCAACCAGGATCAGGTGCGCTCCGGCAGCAGCCAACGCCAGCGCAATGCCTGCCCCTATACCGCCACCAGCGCCAGTGATCAGTGCGACTTTACCGTCCATACGAAAGGACGGTAGCGCCATAGACTCAAGTTCGTGACTCATACAACTTCCCTCGTAGAGCGATTGGCTCACTGTTCAAACCGCAGCGGGCATAGGGATTATTCGACAATGCCAGCGTAGGGCACGTGCTTTTTTCCGTAGCGACGTACGCGGATGTTGGCCTGTTCGCCATGGCCGGAAAAACCTTCAAGGGCACAGAGTCTTGAGCAGTAGGAGCCGATTAGCGCCGAGGCTTCGTCGGTCATGACTTTTTGATAGGTACAAGTCTTCAGGAACTTGCCGACCCAAAGCCCGCCGGTATATCGAGCGGCTTTTTTGGTTGGCAGGGTGTGGTTGGTACCGATCGCTTTGTCGCCGAACGCAACGTTGGTACGAGGCCCCAGAAACAACGCGCCGTAGTTGCGCATGTGCTGCAGGAACCAGTCCGGATCTTTGGTCATGACCTGAACGTGTTCGTAGGCGAGATCGTTAGCGATCTGTAGCATTTCTTCATTGCTGTCGGCAACGATGACCTGACCATGGTTTTCCCAAGCCTGACGCGCAGTATCTGCGGTAGGAAGAATCTTCAGCAGTCGCTCAATCTGCGCCATGGTGTCGCGCGCAAGGTTTTCGGATGTGGTCAGCAATATTGCTGGTGAATCCGGGCCGTGTTCTGCTTGACCCAGAAGATCGGTGGCACAAAGTTCGCCATCAACACTCTCATCCGCAATGACGAGTGTTTCGGTCGGACCTGCGAAGAGATCGATACCCACACGACCGTACAACTGGCGTTTGGCTTCGGCCACGAAGGCGTTGCCTGGCCCAACGATGATATCGACCGGAGTGATGGTCTCGGTACCAATCGCCATTGCTCCAATAGCCTGAATGCCGCCCAGGCAATAGATCTCATCGGCGCCTGCCATGTGTTGCGCCGCGACGATCGCATGCGCGGGCTTGCCGTTGAACGGTGGGGCACACGTGATGATTCTTGGTACACCCGCGACTTTAGCGGTGATCACCGACATATGAGCAGAGGCTAGAAGGGGATATTTGCCACCCGGCACGTAGCAGCCGGCTGCATTCATGGGAACGTTCTTATGACCAAGGATTACGCCGGGCAATGTCTCTACTTCGATGTTTTGGATGCTGGCTCGCTGGTGTTTGGCAAAGTTGCGCACTTGGGTCTGGGCGAACTCGATATCCGCGATATCCCGCTTCGTCAATTGTGAATAGCAGGCGTCGATCTCGGCGGAGGAAAGGCGATAGCAGTCGCGATCCATCTTGTCGAATTTGATGGCCAGATCGCGGACTGCTGCGTTACCGCGTGCTTCGATATCGGCGAGCGTCGCCTCGACGGTATCGCGGACTTTGAGATCGGCGGACCGGATCGCCTGCGCCGTGATGCTGCGTTTCAGCCAGTGAGCCATGTGCAATTACCTGTAGTTTTATTTAGTGGTTTGCATACGTATGCAAGTTGATTGTAAATGAGCCTTTAATGGTTTGAAAAGAGGCAGATGATAGGATGTTCACTTTTAAACAGGACCCTCTGCGCCATGGTTGAAAACTTTCGACGCCCTATAACCGCGCATGATGTTGCCAAGCTCGCAGAGGTGTCGCAGTCAGCGGTTTCCCGGACATTCACCAAGGGCGCCAGCGTCTCGCGTAAGACTCGAGAGAAGGTCGAGGCTGCCGCTGCAGCGTTGGGATATCGTCCCAATTTCATTGCACGTTCATTGATCACCAATCGTTCAGGGCAAATAGCGGTAGTCGTTCCGAGTCTTGAAAATCCTTTCTATGCGGCCGCCGTCGAAGCCCTGTCCAAAGCCCTTGAATCGATCAGCTATCGAGTCCTGCTGTTTTCGACGGTCAACAACGAAGATTCGGACCCGGTCCTTGATGAGGTGTTGCGTCATCGAGTGGATGCGGTCGTCATGGTTTCCTCCAGCCTGTCGTCCCGGTTTGCCGAGGAGTGTCAGCAAACCGGACTGCCCGTGGTCCTGCTCAATCGCAAAAACGATAACGACACGATTTCCAGCGTGACCAGCGACAACCTTCTGGGTGGTGAACTCATCGCCTCTTTTCTGGTGGCCGGTGGACATACGCGCATGGCTTTTATTGCCGGTAATGAAGGTTCTTCCACGAGCAGGGACCGAGAACTGAGCTTCTCTGCAAGCCTTGCTCATCGTGGAATGCCGGCACCTCTTCGCGAAGTCGGGCACTACACCCTTCAAGGCGCTATGGAGGCGACACGCTCTCTGCTGTCCCGTGCGCAACCCCCGGACGCGATTTTCTGCGCGAACGATCTGATGGCTATTGCTGCGCTCAACGTTGCCACCACTGAATTTGGGCTGGTACCTGCCAGCACCATCTCGATTGTCGGCTTCGATGACATTGCACCTGCCCGTTGGCCATTGATCGGTCTCACCACTTACAAACAACCGTTGGCACTGATGATAGAAAAGGCCGTGCAGATCATCGCCGCTCAACTGGAAGAGACACGCAAGCCTTCCATACAGGAAGTGCTGCCGGGCAGACTTATCGTCCGGCAGAGTGCGCGCCGCCCCCGCGTCGGGTTGATGGAAAGTGAAGAGGGCATCTATTGGGTCGCCCCGTGATTATTGATCTTTTGAGCAGAAAAGTTTGCCATGGCGCCGTCTGTGCCCGGCGATCAGGTCGCGGCAGACCAGCTGTTTTTATGTGCTCTTGAAAAAACAACAATTGCCAAAACCGTGACGCCGATAGGCAGTGCTGAAAGCAGCAGCAGGTTCGCGGTGCTCCAATGCAGCGTCAGCAAGCCGCCACCGAGAATCGGCCCCATGATTCCACCCAAACGGCCGAATCCAAGTGCCCAGCCCAGGCCGGTGGAGCGCAATGCTGTCGGGTAATAGGTTGATGCCATCGCATTCAGAATGGCTTGACCACCCATCACACCAAAACCTGCTGCGGCGATAAACAGGTACGCCCAGTGAATTGCGATGTAGTACCGGCTGAAAAACACGATGGCTGCCCCGGCAAGGATAAACGTGGGCATCAGCACGGCGACATAACCCCGACGATCGACGCACCATCCGAGCAGCCACGTGCCGCCCAGTCCACCCAGCCACAACGCGGCGCCCGCCAGAACGGACTGTGAGGCGGAATGCCCGGCGTCACTCATCAGTACCGGGATCCAGGAAGCCAGGAAATACACACACAGCATGTTCATGAAATTCATCAGCCAGAGCAATATCGTCCCACGGCCATGCTCGCCTCCAAGTAATCCCTTGACCGAAAGTCCGGATTTTTTGGGTGCAGTGGTGGTGATCGCGCTAGCGTCATTGATGATCAGATCGGGGTTTATCCGCGATAATGTCCTGGCGACCCGCGAAGCGGATTTGCCCCGCACGGTCAGCCACTGCATGGACTCTGGCATGAGCGCCAGCATGATTATGGCGAGGATCAATGGCGCGATTGCGCCGGCGTAAAAAACGCTGTGCCAGCCAAACAGGGGAATGAGCCAGGCGGCGATCACGCCACCGATAATTCCGCCACACACCATTCCAGAAGACACCAGCATCAGCAACGTGACTTTGTTGTGATTCGGGGTGTACTCGGTCGACATCGCTATGGCGTTAGGCACGATCGCACCCATGGCCAGGCCGCTGAGCAACCGCATGATCATCAGACTGGTAATCGACTCGGCGTATGAGGTCGCAAACATAGTCAGCGCAAGAACGATATGAGCGCCGATTAGCACCGGACGTCGCCCTATTGCATCTGCGACGGAACCGAAAATAAGCGAACCCAGAAGCATGCCCACGAGGCTGATGCCAAAAACCGGCCCGAGGCTGGCTTTTGCGATACCCCACTGGCTAATGATTTCAGGCGCGACGTACGCCATGGACTGGATATCGAAACCGTCGATCATCATGCACGCGAAGCACATGAGTAGAACCATAATCTGGTAGGGGCCCAAGCGACTATTTGCTACCACCTGCGTGACATCGATCTGAGAGGTCATGGGTATCGTCTCTTTTTATTAGGTTTATTATCGAGCAAGACAAACCGGGTGCAGCGTGAGCGCGGCGAGGCCGCACTCAGTATCAATGATGCGCAGCAGCGGCTTCGTGTATTGAAGAAGCCGCTGCCTCGCGGGTCTTACAAACGAACCAGCCCACCGTCCGCCATGATGGTTTGCCCGGTGACCCAGGCGCTTTCTTCGCTGGACAGGAACATGACCGTACCGACGATGTCTTCAGACGTCCCGGGACGCTTGATGGCCTGCATTTTCGCCACTTCTTCAATCAGCTTGATATCAATGTGGGACTTGCCGCCGGCCGTCAGCGAAGCGGTGGGGCCTACCGCGTTGACGGTAATGCCAAACTCCGCCAGGTCCGTCGCCAGGCCGCGGGTGAAACCGATGACGCCTGCCTTGCTCGACATGTAGTGCGACAGGCCCGTTGCCGTAAGGCCCAGCGAATTCGATGTCAGGTTGACGATCCGGCCGTAGCTGTTTTTGGTCATGAACGGCAGCACGCCCTTGACCATCAGGAACTGCGAATCAAGGTTGATCCGGTGGACCTTCTGCCACAGCGCGTAATCGAGTTCAGTGATCGATTTGGTTGGGAAAATCCCTGCGTTATTCACCAGGATGTCGCAGCGACCGAACTCGTCGTTCAGCAGCTTTTCGATGCGTTCACTGACACCGGGATCCGAGACATCAGCCACAATCCCTACGCCGCGCACGCCCAGTGCCTGAACTTGAGCCAGCGTTTCTGTGCAGTCAGAAAGATCGACAGCCACTACATCAATCCCGCGCTTGGCGAGGCCGATGCTGATGGCCTGACCAAAGCCTTGGGCCGCTCCCGTTACGACTGCTACTTGGCGATTTTGAGTCATTGTTGTTCTCCTTTTACTCATGTTTGCTAAGGCTGGGTTCATTAATGGGCAGCGTGGCCGCTCGAGGTGCTGAACGTGATGTGTTTGATTTCGAGGAAGTCGTCGATACCGGAGGTGCCATTGAGGCGACCCATGCCCGATTTCTTGTACCCACCTTCTTCGAATTCATCGTGAACCTGCGCCCAGTCATTCAGCCAGACGGTTCCTGCCTCCAGGCGCCCGGCCACTCTGAAAGCCCGTGCCATATCACGTGTCCAGATGGCAGCCGCCAGGCCGAACTGGCTGTCATTGGCCAATGCAATGCCTTGCTCTTCGGTTTCGAAGGTTTGCACTGTCATGACCGGGCCAAAAGTTTCCTGCTGAACGATGCTCAGGTTCGGGTCGGACACTTTCAGCAGAGTAGGGCGATAGAACGCGCCATTGGCCAAGGGCCCATCGGTGACCGGGCCGCCGCGTACCAGCACTTGAGCACCGTCTCGAATGGCTTGCTCGACGACCTGGTCGACACGCGCGACGTTGCCCTTGTCGATCATCGGTCCCATCTGACTCTGGCTGTCGGCAGCGGCACCCAGGCGCAGGTCATTGAAGCGTTGTTCGATTCCATCGATGACTTTATCGGCGATGTCCTTGTGCACCAGGACACGAGAACCCGCCATGCAGAATTGACCGGCGAACACGGTGACGGATGCAGCCAGGGTCGGCACCATGTGGTCCACATCGGCGTCGGCGAAAATCAGGTGAGGAGTCTTGCCGCCCAGTTCCAGGCTGCAGCGTTTGAGGTGGCGCCCGGCTTCGGCGGCGATCACCGAGCCGACTTGGGTCGAACCGGTGTAGCTGATCACGGGCACATCAGGTGACGACACGAGTAATTTCGCTCCCTCGCCACCGGACTCGGTGAAGAAGTTAACGATCCCGGTTGGCAGCTCAGGGACCTGTGCAAAGATGCTCGCCACCAAGGCGTTGAGGATTGCCGTCTGGGCGGGCATTTTCACTACAACGGCATTGCCCGCTGCGAGCGCGGGTGCGACCGAGCGAATCATCAGTACCACCGGTGAGTTCCACGGCACGATGACGCCGACGACACCCACCGGCTCATGAACGATCATCGACACGGAGCCCGGACGAGCACTGCCGCTTTCACCTTTATGCGAACGAGCCAGCGCCCCGTTGTAACGCAACTTTGGGGCGAGCATGGTGATTTCGAACAGCGCTTCACCGCGTATCTTTCCATTTTCAAGGCAAAGCGCTGCGACCAGTTCCTCGGTATGACGCTCGAAACAGGCCGCCAGCTTCTCGATCACATCGGCGCGAAAGTTTTTATCCTCGCGCCACCGGCTGTTGGTGAACGCTGTCCTTGCGGCTTGAATGGACATGTCTGCTTCAGCGGCGCCGCCATCTGCGAAACGCCCGATGACATTACCGGTCGCTGGATCGATCGACTCGCCGATGGTCTGCGATTCGACCCACTCACCGTTGATCCAGTGTCTTGCCAGTTGCACGGTCATTATTGTTCTCCTGGTTTTGGCGATAGCGTTTAGAGCTTGGGTAGGTGCGTTACCTTGAGTACGGGCATTGCGGGCCTCCCGGCAGCGAGAGGCCTGTAGCGTTTCAGTTATCCAGTTTGAAAAGGCGGGCAGCGTTGGTTCGTCCGATTTTTACGCGGTCGTTGTCGCTGATGGAGGCGCTATCCAGCCAATCGGATGCGTGATCGATATTTTCGAAAGGCCAGTCGGCAGAAAACAGCAGGCGGTCGGAACCGATTTCCAGCATGGCGTCTATCAGGGTCTGGTCGTTGAAGTTGCCAGACGTGGTCAGGTAAAAGTTCTCGTGGAAATATTCGGCGATCTTGCGTTTGGCAGGATAGTTGGCAGGGATGTTCATCCAGCCGTTGCGGTTGTCGACGCGCCACATGCTGTATGGAAGGCCTTCGCCCATGTGACCAAGGATGATTTTCAATTTCGGGAAATCATCGAACAGCCCTGATCCCATCAGCCGTAGTGCATGGACAGCCGTTTCCTGGCCAAACGCCCAGGTCGGGCCCAGCAACCATGGATGACCGTCGTAGATTGGAGCATGGGAGGGC
The DNA here is from genome assembly GCF_902706155.1 of Pseudomonas sp. 18058. Taxonomy (NCBI): domain Bacteria; kingdom Pseudomonadati; phylum Pseudomonadota; class Gammaproteobacteria; order Pseudomonadales; family Pseudomonadaceae; genus Pseudomonas; species Pseudomonas sp. 18058. The sequence goes on along the minus strand of NZ_CACSJY010000004.1, from coordinate 33,502 downwards.
AAAGGGTTGCGCGGGTGCAGGTAGAACGGCACATCCAGTGCTTGCACCTGTTCCCAGAATGAACGGTATTGTGGCAGGTCGTAATAGCGCACCGTGTTGACGTCGCCCACCTGCGAGAAGCCGTTGACCAGTGCGCCGACAAAACCGAGCTCATTGACGCAACGCTGCAGTTCGAGTGTGGCCAGTTCCGGGTCTTGCATCGGCAGCGCAGCGAAGCCCTTAAATCGTTTGGGATTCAGTGCGATTTGCTCGGCAAGATAATCGTTGGAACGCCGCGCCAACTCGTTCGCTTCTTTGATGTTCGGGACCGCCTGAACGGCTGGCGCGTTTAGAGAGAGGATCATCAGTTCGATGCCATGACGATCCATTTCTTCAATGCGGCGTTTCTGAATATCCAGTAGGCGGGCTTTGAGTTCCGGGCCGACGGATTCCGGCATTTGCCCCAAGGAGTCTTGCAGGGTTTCCTCGGTGGCGAAATGCTCTTCGAGGGCGATTTTTCCGGTGACTTTAAACATGGTGGGCTCTCTTGATTGTTGTTCGATGCGTGAGCGAAATCGTGCGTACGGTCAATATTGACCCTTGGGCTCCAGGCCCAGCGCCAGCTGTCCATACATGGTGCCGACCGCGTCCCAGTTCATGCTGATGTGGCGAGACACTGCGTTTACGTCGCGCCATGCGCGTTGAACAGGATGTGAGATATCCAGCCCCTGGCCACCTGTGGAAGCATTCAGGGCTTCAGTGGCACGGACTGCCAGCGCTACGGAAAATGCCTGTCCGAGCCGGCTCTCGATGCGTTCCTTGGTGGAAATGGTTTCACCGCTTTTGATCGTTGCTTCGCGTGCTTTGAGGTCGGCGATCAATGTGCGGTGTGCTGCGGTGCAACTTGCCTGGGCATCGGCTACCCGCAACTGAACGGTGGGGAATTCCGCCATGCGGTTTTGACCACCGGCGACAGCCCCCCGCGTAACGCGAGTGGAGGTGCGTTCCAGATAATCCTCGAGGGCGCCTTTGGCAGCCCCGATCGCGACAGAAGCGAGGCAGGAAGGAATGTTGCAAAGCATGGGCATCTTGAAGGTGTGATTCGCTGCATACAGGCTGGCGCCAGGCCCTTGTCCGTTGCTCATGTCGGCAAAGGTCAGCACACGATGGGCCGGTACCAGGACGTTTTCCATGACGAGCGTCTTACTGCCGGTACCGCCGAGTCCTACTACGTTCCACGTGTCTTCGATGATGTAGTCATGCGCCGGCACCAGCAAAAACGCGGGTCCCGCCGGGCGGCTTTCCTCCTCCGGCAGGATGGCCGCACAAATGGCCCATTGGGCGCAGTCGCTACCACTGGCGAAGCTCCAGCGACCACTGATCCGATAGCCTTCGTCGCAGGTTTGTGCCTTGCAAGCCGGTGCATAGGAGCCGCACACCAAAGCGTCCGGATTGCCTTCCCAGACATCCTTTTGTGCCTGTTCCGGGAACGTTGCCAGCAGCCACTGATGAGCTGCGAGCAGTCCGGCAACCCAAGCCGTCGACGCACAGCTTTTCGCCAGGCCGATGTTCAACTCGACCAGTGCGGAAAAGTCGAACTCGTATCCACCGAAGGCTTCGGGTTTTACAACGTCGAAGTAACCGATCGCACGCAGGGCTTCGATATTTTCCATCGAGACGCGTCGATCATTTTCGATCTGGGCTGCTCTTGCAGCAAAGGCGGGGGACAATTCGGCGACGCGGGCCTGCAACTCGCCGAGTTTGGGACGGTGCGATTGACGAAGGGATGTGGGTTGAACTGGAAATTCGATAGTGTCCATGGACTGCTCCAGACGACGACACCGTCCATGGGCTGGGGCCGGGTGATTTATCGCAGCGGCAAGCAGGATGGCGATCGCAAAAACGCCCTGGGCAACACGCCTGAATACAACTATGACCTGACGGCGTTTCAGGTCGGCACCGACCTCTATCGCAAGGTCAGAACGGACGGCAGTCATGAGCAGGCCGGTATCTCTCTGTCAGCGGGCACCATCGACGCGGGCGTCAGCCATTACACCCGTCGCAACGCCGGGGAAGACACCTTGCGTGCTTATGGTTTGGGCGCCTACTGGACGCACTTCGGCCCGTCCGGTTGGTATCTGGATGGCGTGTTCCAGGTCAATCGCTTCGACGTCGAAGCCAAGCCTAGCAACCTGCCGAAACTGAAAACCCGGGGCTGGGGCTACACCGCTTCGCTGGAGAACGGCTACCCGTATGAGTTCGACAAAAACTGGTACATCGAACCGCAATTGCAGGCGATCTACAGCTACGTCGACCTCGATAGCAGCGACGACGCCGGCGCAAAAATCCGCTTCCGCGACGTCGACTCACTGATCGGCCGCGCGGGTGTGCGCATCGCCAAGGATTGGGACACCGAAGGCGTCGACAAAAGCGCACGACGCACCAATGCGTGGATTCGGCCGAGTGTCTGGCATGAATTCAAAGGACAGCCGAAGACCGAATTTTCCTCCGAGACGGGTTACATCCCGTTCGAGTCGGATATTCAGGGCACGTGGGGCGAGGTGAATGTTGGGGTGGACTATCAGGCGAATCGGCGGACGACCCTTACCGCTTCGGCGGGGTATCGCCAAGGGTTTGATGGTGACAGTCATGGGTATGACGCGATGCTTGGGTTTAAGATCAACTTTTAAGGGCGCTTTGAACAGCAGTTAATGTTGGCTAAGAGGAATTTTCTGTCTGTGGTGACAGCAGAAAACGGCCAGAAGCCGCCGGTGATGATCGGTAGCTTCTACGAAAAAGGCCCGATCGAATCAAATCACTTTTTAACAGGTGTATCCCAGCATTCGGGACTAATCGAGCATACGTTGTATTGCCGATCCATCAACGCCATGCGGTTGAGATGGGCCTCAGTAGCGGCGTTCAGTGATTGCTCACTGGCGACCATGTAGCGCGCGGCTCTATCGCTCATGCGTGCAATCCATTGGCGCCGAATCTTTTCTTCCAAGGCTTTTGGTGACGTGGCCATGGCTTGAAGTGTACCGTCGTCTACTCGGCTCAATTCGTCGCGGTAGGTTTCGATGTACTGGGTTCGTGCGGCGTCGTGCTGGTGATTCAGGTCGTACTGGAGCGCTTCCAGGTTTTGCTTGTAGAGGATCCAGTAAACGTCAGGCAGCACGCCACCGTCTTTCTTTCGTAGCGCGGCAATACGCACATCGTTGTCGATATTGGCGCTGAGTACTGGCTTGAGCGACGAGATGATAACGGGGTCATTGCTGATAATCTGGTTCATCAACACAGTGCGTAAACTAGTCTGAGGCAGACTCTGGCCCAGCGGTTCCACGTGGATCGGCTCCGCTGGTTTCAGGGAAACAGGTTGGCTCGCGCAACCTGTAACCAACAAGGCCAAAAAGAGGATCGACGAGAGAGGATGACGTAAAAACATAAACTACCCATGAGCATGGTTGGTAAGGGAATCGAGCATAACACCCGCCAATCGATAGTGTCATTTTGACATCTATCTAGTCCCGTCAACCCTTCTGTTACCGAAGTGCAAGCCCGACTCCACTTTTAATGCCTGCCGCCACAAAGTAAGGGTGTCAGCTCGGGTCGGCATCTGCCCGTCATGATAGATGTCTGTCGGCCAGAAGCTGCCTCCCAGCAACCTGTGTAGACAGGGCCTTATTGCAAGGGATGCAGTAGCAACTCGCTATTCTTGGTCGTTTTGGGTTCCGTGCCGTGATCTATAGTTACCTGACCGGCCATCGACTTCGCCTGTAGCGCGCAATCTCACGTTCCGATATCACTGCTCAGGAAGGCGGGCAACAAGCATCATTCGTGGCTGAGGTTGAACGAAGCTGCCGGTAGTCACTTATTAGCAGTATGAAAATTTTGACAAATAGAGCGTGGCCGATACACCAAGGGCAATCATCAGGGCTTCTCAGCATGGTCAATTCTTTGTGGAGCAGATTCGGGCTCGAACTGACACTAGTGACGTTCATTGTATTTTTCGGCTTGGTGATGTGCCGAGCACACTTGACGTACCAGCGCGGCAACAAAAAACGAATTGACGAAGAGTTTCGTCAAACCATGGCGCAACATTGCATTAAAAATGTACAAATCAAACAAGAACATACAGTGCTAGGGGCCCGTCGCAGAGGCGGGAAACGACCGTTTGATGTCCACAGGATCCTTTACAGTCCACCGGATCGCTGGTTTGTCTACGTGCATGTCGAGGATGAAAAACCAGTATTTCTGCCGATTTCAGAGCAGCGAGCAATGGCTTCTGCCACCAGCTCGGGGGATGAATGAATGGGTTGACACAGACGCTCCTGTCAGGAGGTCGTCGATAGCACTCCTTTGTGAGCGTCCGTTTTTGGCCGTAAGCAGTCGGTCTAAATGCCGCTTGTTAGACTGCGATCAGTTTACGCCTGCCTGATGCCGAGCCTTCGCTATCTTGAGATGATCAATCTTTGTCGTATCGCTTTGGCGTATCAAATCCCTCCGCCTCGCCCAACTAGGCGCCGCCTACACGCTTGCTAATCGGAGAAATTCCTTTCCCCAGCGACCCTTGACTCCATCAAACACGATGCCTTTGTCTCCCTGCGCCGCACCTGCGCGCCTTGAGGTTTTTTCTTCATAAGGTGCAGAGTGCCCGTTCACACTGTTACCTATCCAGCGCGTGATCCATTTCCTGGCATAACTGGTCGAACATTTCGTGGCTGATCATGCGTTCGATCAGTAGGGCGGTGAAGTAACCTGTCATGGTCATCGAAGCAACGTAGTCGTTGTTAAGTGCATCGATGCGCCGCACCGTCCTAACCATCTGCCCCCTTGCTCGTTCGATTACTTCGGGGCGGTCGCTCACTGTTTCCGTCATTGGCATATCGGAGCTCCTTTCGGTTATCGACGTTCTTCTTGCCCCACCGCAACACCGAATTCGGGCGTAAGTTGCCGCTGTATATCGTTTGTCTATTACTGGTACAGCTCAGCCAGCCTAGGGCTTAAGCTACCGCACAACGAAACCTTCGTTGCATCGCTCATCACATCGATCGTATCCATCGCAGTTTTAAGCGAATTCGCCTATTGCAGACACGATGAGGTCGTAAGCAGCACTTACAACTAAAGCGTCAAGCGTCATTTCAGTTTTTTTCACGTGGCAGTACTGCGCCACTTTAGCGCTTCCCACGACTAGAAAATGCTGTGGTTAAATTCGTCTATGTTCTTTTACCATTCATTGGAGAAGGGCAAACCTACGCAGACTGATTAAGCTTGGACGTTCTACCCTGGGTGCACTGCTCGATCGCTTTTCCGGATCCGGCCGGAAGTTACGATTAACCATGGCGGCTCACCTTTGAATCATGGGTGCGTAGTAGGCTTTGCTGTCCCGCTGGCCGTCATTATCGCTATGTCTCAATGCGTGTTGAGCACGCTCCTAGGCATGGAGTACGCGTAGGTGCAAAGAAAAGGACAAGACATTTCACACGAATGTTTAGATGTGCGACACCGAACTGCACCTTTTCGTCGATGACCGGAACTAAAACGTTCAGCCTTCGTAGAGCATACCGTTGGAGTTAAGGGAAGTTCGAACATAGTGATTCCATCGGATAGGGAAAGCCTGCTGTTGGTTCAATGTCGTATCGGTTTCTGCGCGCCTCCCAGCACAGCGCCCATTAACTGTACGGCGTCTCCTGCGTCCTGCATTGCTCTCAAAGCTGTCGCCCTAGCTGAAGCGTAACTCAAATCACCCAACTGATCGGTTTTCTCCAAAAAGGCTAATGCGACTTCCAGCCGCGAAAGCAGGCTGGCTAACTCACGCGTAGCGTCATTGACTGAATGAGTACTCATTTCTCAACCTTGTTGGTTTGGGGGAAAGGAAATGCGATCGCACGTAACATTATGGCTGGAACTCAGGGAGCTATCTGTCTCTGGAAGCTCTGATAGTCCCGATCTGTACATGCAATGACCATAGCTTGCAAAGCCAGATTTCCTCTGCACGCACTACATTCGGATCAATCAGATAGTAAGAAGATAGGATAGACGGGCTGTCCATTTCTGCCTGACGATTTCATTCATTGAATGCCTTGAATTTGAGGTGGAACGCGTTGATCGGCGATACGAACCAGCACAGGCGGCGCGATTGCGACAGGTACGTAAAGCATCATCGGCGGTAGCGAAAAATTTCCAGTTGGCCGTAGGCATTTCTATCGCTCAACCTTTTGTTGGACAGCTCGCCTTTTAGGAAACGACAAGATGCTGGCAGTGTGAACCTCTTTTCGCGCAAAAGTGTACGAGGTGTATCTCGGGTCTCAGCGATGGAAGGAGTGGAGGTGAAGCAGGCATCTGAAAGGCGTATACCGCCGACTTTGACGCCTACCATCGCTATCCGGCAGGTCACAGGATCGCAGTTTTTTCTAAAGACTGGTCAAATTATTGATTGAACATACGGTGGAGAAAGTCAGAAAGCTTGCCCCGGGCAGCGCCCTAGGCGGCCTGTGCTACGCCCATTGCTGCCCCTGTGTAGCTGCAGTTAGCAACCACGAAGAGAGTCGGATAAAACTTTAGCGTAATTGGGAGGGTCATCCATAGGCAGCCACCTCATCAGAGTGTTGGTCATCACATACCTGGAGAATTCAAATGAGCTTGTTCACCACGATATTGGAAAAACTCGGAATAGGTAAGCACGCTACCTCGTCAGCCCAAGCAGCTCCCGCAGCGCCAACCACTGGCACCACCGGCGAGATAACACAGAACCCGCCTTCAACGCCGACCGCTGCGATCAGTGAAGTGGATGTGGCCTCTAAGCTGGAGGCCTTGGCAAGCCAGCAAACCGAGCAGCTCAACTGGCGTACTTCGATTGTTGATTTACTCAAATTATTGAGCATCGATAGTAGCCTTGCCGCCCGTAAGGAACTCGCTGCAGAACTGCATTACACAGGTTCAACAGACGATTCGGCAGCCATGAACACCTGGCTGCATTCCGTAGTTATGAAAAAACTGGCGGAAAATGGTGGGAAGGTTCCGGCAGATCTGCTGGATTAAATACGCCTTATTCAACCATAACGTGCATCGGACGCCTACCGTGTTCCTAGGTCGCCATCTAGGAACGACGGTACGCACGGATTACCGCACATCGTTTGGATCTATCTCGTCACGCCATCGCGTCATATAAACATTTGGAGGCTTCGGATGAGAGGTCGTTACCACATGGCGATCTGCTGCGGGGAGAAAATGGTGCCCGCTAAGCAGGACACCATCGCCCTAAGCGATGACGGTCAGTAAGGCATTTTTGCCGAACGGTATCGTGAAAGGCGGGTGTGAGCTGCCGACACCTAGAACGACCCTTGGGCCCGCAAGTCTATCTGTATCTACTCATTGGTAAGGTACGGCGCTATGGATAAGACAATCACAGTCGATCAACTGGCTACCACCGACCTTCGATCAATCAACGAAATATGGCTCGGCGGAATGCATACGCAGCTTTGCCTATGGCGAGGTGAACAAGTCTTCACCCACGAGATGATGAGCGAGGGTACCCACGATCAGAATGTCCGACGCCTGTGCTTGCAGTTGGTTAACCCTGACGATCAAGCCGCAGTCGCCAGCGTTGAGATGATCGTGCGCGAACAGCTAAAAAGGTTAGGCAAGGAAGGCGAATTTTATCCGGCTGAGGAGGCGGACACTCATCAATAATAATTGGAGCATCGGTCATACACCGGAAATCAATTCAAGAGCTTTTGTCGCTTGGAAGCTGATCTTCAAATGAGGATCCTGGAACGCTTAGGATTACTCACTCTGTTCAGTAAAATGGGGCAGACCACGATATATGGATATTGCATTGCGCTGGGCCGGAGGGATTAAAAACTCAAACGCAACTAGTTGTAAGTGCGAGACGTGATTTATAGTGTAGTCTTCAGGTATTAACCACATCGAGAATTTTGTATGTCAAAACTTGCTGAATTCCGCCAACTCGAAAAACACCTTGCAGAACAGCTCCAAGCGCTTGAGGCCTTGAAAGGTGACGCAGGTCTTAAGAAAGAAATCGAATTCGAAACGAAACTGCGCGATTTGCTCGCAAAATACGGCTACAGCCTGAACGACGTGATCAACCTGCTTGATCCGCAGGCAAGTCGTCGCGCTCCAGCCGCTGATTCCAAAACCCGTAGTCGCAAACCTCGTCAGTTGAAGGTTTATAAAAATCCTCACACTGGTGAAGTCGTTGAAACTAAAGGTGGCAATCACAAAACATTAAAGGACTGGAAAGCTGAGCATGGCTCCGATACGGTCGAGTCTTGGCTAAAAAAGTGATTGGATATGAATACAAAAGGGCCTAATGGGGCCCTTTTTTTTATCGTTTTTTTCTACGTGTCGCAGATTCCATTGCTTAAGTCCACTTATAGGGGCGGCGCCTTCTGCCCGTCAATCTGATAAGTTGCGTGAACTTTCGTCATACGCGAATTTCCATTGCTTGAGATTAATGCACCTAGCGATCAGCCGGGAATCGGCTGTTGCAATCCCAAGCCAGGAAGTTGAACGTGAAGACCTTGACCCCCAAGACCTCGCTGCGTCGCGCCGTTACCGGCCCGATGCTTTTTCTATTCATTCTCGGTGATGTTCTCGGAGCGGGCGTTTATGCACTCGCCGGGACAATTGCGGGGGAGGTACCAAGGTCAAGATGAGGTCGTAGATCGTGCCGGCGAAACAGCCTGGAAATAGGGGCTTCCTGTCGAGTCCAGGTCGTCTCAGACGATTTTTTGGCCTTCGAACCAGCCGACCGCGCTCAATCGCTCAGGGCGGAGAAAATACTTTCCGTCGAGAAAAAATCTAGTAATGGGATGCGTGTCGCCTATTTGCTCTACCGAGTAGCGCTCTCCCATCTTCATGCTTGCAGTTGGGTTGATCACAAAGGCTTCCTCCTCTGGATGGTTTGCCGTAAAGGGCGGTTTCGTTCCGTCGAGTTGCTGAGGGGAAAACGGTGTTAATCGTCCGTATCCAAGACGGCCTACGCCCCGTCGTTTCATAAATGAAAGCTCTCCCGCCCGGCGCAGTAGTGATGTGATGCGCCCGCATACTCCAAGAAATTTGGGTGAACTTTCTTTAATAAAATCGCTTCCTTATTGAAATAGGGTCGAAGGCAGACTCTCGCCTACTTACACAGAGGTACTCGCCATGGCACGTGGAAGCAAAGACAAGTACACCGACGAGCAAAAGCGAAAAGCCGAGCACATTGAAGAGAGCTACGAGCGGAAGGGTACGCCGAAAGACGAAGCGGAGGCGCGCGCTTGGGCAACCGTAAACAAACAGTCAGGAGGGGGTGAAAAGGCTGGTGGTTCGGGTAGAAAAACGTCGCACTCTAAGAAGGAACAGGCCAAATCCGACTCGGGCAAGAGAGCGGCGCAAACACGCGGCGGCCATGGGCGTGACTCTAAAACTTCACTTGAAACGCAGAGCAAGGAAAGCCTGATGAGTGAGGCCCGTAGTCGGGATATTTCTGGCCGTTCGAAGATGACTAAAGCTGAGTTGATCAAAGCGCTCAAAAAGAAGTGACTGCAAACCAACCTGACTCTGGAGCGGAGTAATGCATACAGACTCCCTTGGTCATGATCTGGGTTTCAAAAAGCCTGTGGAGGTCAGATGAATCTTTTCCATCGCAGTACCCCTGTGTTTACCGGCGCGCTGGTGGCGCTCGTTGGATTAGTCCTGTTTGGCGGCGGTATCTGGCTGATGGTGCTGCACGGGTCGCCCTATTACTTGCTGGCAGGGTTAGCTTTACTGATAACTGGTCTCGGTTTGATCAGGGGACGTCGGTGGTCGCTCTGGGTTTACAATCTGGCCTGGTTGGGGACGGTTGTCTGGGCCTTATGGGAAAGCGGCCTGGATGCTTGGGCCCTGGAGCCAAGGCTTCTCGTTCCGACCTTGCTGGGTCTCTACTTGCTGCTTCCTCGCATTCGTCGGCGGCTGCATCCAGGTAAGAGCATCTCATCTGCAGGCAACGTGATTTTCCCTCTGGTTGGAGTGCTGCTCGTTGGTCTGCTTTTCTTGGCGCATCCCTATCCAAAAAATTTGCCAGATCAGGCTCAAACCGCAGTGACGCAGCCTTCATCGTCACGCGAAGATGCCGACACTGACTGGCGTTACTACGGCCGCACGCCTCGCGGTGAGCGTTGGTCTCCGCTCACGCAGATCGATCGGCAAAACGTCGACCAACTTCAACCTGCCTGGGAATACCGAACGGGTGATGTTGCGCGACCCGAAGAAAACAAAGATGGTTACGAATTCAATTTCGAGGTCACTCCCATCAAGGTGGGCGATACACTTTACATCTGTACGCCGCACAGCCAGGTTATCGCGCTGGATGCCGTATCGGGTGTTGAACGCTGGCGTTTCGATCCCAGACCAGAAACAGGGAACAACGCTTATCTAGCCTGTCGTGGTGTGGCTTACTACGAGGCCCCGGCAGGTACTGAATGCTCGCAACGAATCATTTCTCCCGTGGCCGATGCCCGCTTGGTCGCGCTGGATGCAAACACGGGCAAGCCCTGTGCGAACTTTGGAGATCAGGGCTTCGTTTCTTTGAGGCAGCATTTGGGTGATGTGCCAAAAGGTTTTCATTTCGTAACGTCGCCGCCATTGGTCGTCCGTGATCGAGTGATCCTTGGCGGGTGGATATATGACGGTCAGAAAACCAACGAGCCCTCGGGCGCGGTGCGTGCCTTTGATCCGATTACAGGTCAAATCGCCTGGGCATGGGATGTGGGGCGTTCCGAAAGTGTTGTCAGCCACCCCGCGCCCGATGAGAATTTCACTCCTGGCACCCCAAATGCCTGGGGTGTATACACCGCCGACGTTGAGCGCGGCTTGGTTTATCTGCCGACTGGCAACGCAGTGCCGGATTACTACGGTGCTAAACGCCGGCCATTCGATGAGAAATATTCAAGTTCCGTGGTTGCGCTCGATATCGAAACAGGTGCACCCCGGTGGTCTTTCCAAACCTTGCACCATGACCTTTGGGACATGGATGTGCCCATTGGCCCGACCCTGGTAGATCTGCAGGATACTAACGGCAAAAAAGTTCCCGCTCTGGTGCAAACCACTAAACGCGGCGAATTGTTTGTCCTTAATCGCGAAACTGGGGAGCCTGTTGCCCGGGTTTCGGAGAAGCCCGCCCCTCAAGGCGGCTTGCCTGGTGAACCTGTGTCGGCAACGCAACCTTACTCAGTGGGCATGCCTTCCTTTGCACCACCTCAAATAGAGGAGAAGGATACTTGGGGGGTAACTCCCATCGACCAGATGCTATGCCGAATAGAGTTTCGCAGGCTAGATTACAAAGGCGCGTTTACGCCGTTCGTCTTAGATAAGAAAACGTTGGTGTATCCAGCATTCGATGGCGTCATTGACTGGCATGGAGCATCAGTCGATCCTGAGCGCAAACGCTTATATGCGAACCTGAGCTACATCCCTTTTGTTGCACAGACTCTGGAACGGTCTGATGCGGAGAAAAAAGGTCTGGTCGAGCCATGGGATGGCAAAGGACAGCCTCCAAGGCCCAAAAAATTCGCCATCAATCCTCAATACGGCACGCCTTATGTGGTCAAGGTCGATCCGTGGCTTGGGTTATTGGGCGCACCTTGCAAAGCTCCCCCGTGGGGGCAACTCGCAGCAATCGATCTGCGCACTCGTTCCATCGTCTGGAAACACGATGTAGGCACAACCCGTGACATGGGGCCGATGGGGCTGCACGTCAACCTGCCTTTTCCAACAGGGATCTTCAATATCGGCGGCACTGTCACTACTCGATCCGGGCTCATATTTATGGGAGCAACTGCGGACGACTATCTGCGCGCATTTGATGCGCGGAACGGCAAAGAACTCTGGAAGACTAGGCTGCCAGCGGGAGGGCAGGCAACGCCAATGACATACCTTGGTAAGGACGGCAGACAATACGTCGTAATTGCCGCTGGGGGTCACGGTGGTTTGCAGACTAGGTCAGGCGATTACGTGGAGGCGTTTGCGTTACCAAAAAGAGAGGCACCATGAGCAAAAACATCCGCCGTCGACTTGAACGTTCATTTGGGTAAAGACGATGAGCAGTATCCCTGTAGCGCTTCGCCTAACTCCGCGAGTGAATAATGATGAAGCGCTCTCACCATAACAATCTAACCTGGTTTTTGGCTGGCTTCGCAAGCCTGTGTGCACCGGCCGGCTATCGCACGACCGAGGTTCAGTTGGCCGACCCGGCGGTACAAGACCAGGATCCGAACCAATGTTGCAGCGACTCAAACCTCAATACTCCTGAGAACACTCGTCTAGCTGCACAGTATAATCGCTGAGGATTACTAAATGAGCCTATGGTCATGCACTCTTGATTCGTTTTGCGAACAAGTCGCCTCAGTGGCTGCTGTACCAAGCTGCGGTGCCACCGCATGCGTCACAGCGAGTTTGGCGCTAGCGCTTCTGCAAATGGCGATTCGCAAATCCTGCGATCAGGAAGTGGGAAATACTGCGCTAGGTATTGCCGCCGAAGTAGAGCGGTTGCTTGATGTGATGAAAGCGCATGCCGACAATGACATGCGAACTTTCGGTGCCTTTACTGAGAACGCTGCGGCAGGATCTTCTCGTCCCAGTCGGCAGTATGCACTTGACATAACCTTAGGTTCATTAGCCGCTGCCCGGTCGTGCTATGAGGGTATCGCGCTTGCGCAAAGCGCTATATCAAAAGTAAAGAGAACACTGCAGTGCGACGTGGTCTCCTCTGCTTTAATGATGCACGCAAGCCTTTCTGCGCTTCTCATAAACGTTGAAACTGATGCCGCCAACTTTACTCCTTCTACCCACACAGAGGAGCTGACGCGAACCCGTGCCGAATTACAGTCACAGGCCGATGAATTACTGGCACGTCTACGGAGCATATCGACTATGGCCGCTGTGTCCGACTCCGTCGAGCTTGGCTCTCTGGGGCATGACGCCCCTGGAGAATGAAGGAGATTACTCCAGCTTCCTTATGAAAATAGCCCGTGTAATTTCAGTAGCTCAACGTTGTGGGGCTTCACCGATACAGATTTCAACTCAGCGTGAGTGAACCACCGGCACTCGACGATTTCTGCGCCTGGACGCGGTTGGTCAGCATCTCGGACAGTTAGTCGATAAAGGTGATGTTCTTCTCGATCAAAAACATGATGCCCCAGAAATTCGGCGTCCTTGAGCTCTAAGCCCGTCTCCTCCTTCAGTTCTCGACGAGCGCCTTCGACAGGTAGTTCGTTCGCTTCAACCTTTCCACCGGGAAGTGACCATTCAGGGTTCTCCTTACGGACGAACAGGATTTTCTCTGCGAATTGGCAGATGACGGTGCCATGTAATTCTTTTGAGCCGCTCATGATCTCCACACCTCCTTTGAGAGTGGTGATTGCAGTAGCGACAAAGTTCAATGGTTCCACTCAACTGTCCAGACCATCAGATATGCCGCTGTATTTGGGTCAATTCCACGACGAGCTGCATGCGTTCGACTACGAAGTTGTGCCGCACGTCCTCATTAAGCGAAGGATTCGAAGGTCGCCATTGGGTTCCTTTGACTGCATAACAGCGACCTTCAGGGGTTGTTGGATGCCTCTTCGTCACAATTCGCGTCACATTTCAAAATGTCATTGCGCGGGCCCGTTGAGGCCCGTTAAGAGGTATCGTTTTAGGCGGTGCGAAACGGTAGCGCTTGGTGCTTGGGTAAGCGCTTATAACGCGCTTGAGCGACAGCATTGCGCTGAGCAAGAGGATGATGCCGGCGGGCGATGCGCAGTACTCCCCACAACATGGAAATTGCTATCGCCGTCCAAGCGGCAATCATGCTGACGATGGTCATTGCAAGGCTCATAAATCTCTCCCATTGCTTTGTCGTCTGTAATCTCTATTTAGGTGACCTTGAGATGCGGTGGCGATTCAAATTATTTGGGGATATCGAATGGAATTCGCTGGTTAACAATACAGCGGAAATTTACCCAACGAGGGAGCAGGAGGGCGCTCTACGAAAATGAATACAGGCGAGAAAGCGGCGCGGCGCCAGGCTTGGGCGGGTAGAGAGCACGTGTATTAGCCGGTGGAGGACGACCCGTAGGATCTTGCGTGACAAGCTCCGATAGCCCGACTTGCGAAGGTAGGTTTCTGGACAAAAGCCTTGCTCACTGGAAGATCGCGCTGCGCACGCGATGCAGAGGCTTCTTTACACCGACCATTTTTTGAGGGCAAAAAAAGACCCGCGATGGGGTGCGGGTCGGTAAACACTAAAGGAGTGACACAACCGTACACCCGAAAATGTGAAATTATCGTGAAGGGTGCAGCAGCGCTTCCTCTGAGGGAATTTCAGACAGTGTTACCGGTGACGTCTTCTGAGCTCGACCCCCAAGCTGATCTTCAAGCTTTGGTAGAGAAGTATCTGTGTTAGGCCAATCGGTCAGGAGACTGAGCTCATGGCTAGGGGGGGAGAGCTTCTGGTGCAAATACGCGATCTGTTGTCCTACAAACTGAGCAGAGTAAGCGGCGGTTGAGATCATTACCGCAAATCCGAGACTGGCGATCACCCTGAAGACTGACATGGCGCTTCCTTATCGACCTACATCGGTTAAATCATAATGCGTCCATTGAGCGCAGCGAGCAAGTTCCCAGAAGACCATAGGTAGGCGGGTCTTAAGCGACGGACGAACTGAAGACGATGCCTATGAGCGACGTAACTGCATGATGGCATCCGTAATGCCTTGGGCGTTTTTGTCTAGAGTTTCCATGGCTGCAATTGCGTTGGCAACGGCATCCCTCGCTCCGCTATCAGAAATCCATTTAGTCATCTCTTCGATGGCTGCACATATCGCGTGTTGATTGTGCAGCAGCAACGTTAGAGCATCGGCCGTAGCGATTTTTGCTTCAAAGCATTCAGGCATAAGTATCGTCCTTGAGTGTGAGATAGGAGACCGACTCATCCTGGCTGCCGAGTCCGCTTCTTAGGAGGAGACTTCTGACGAGTCGGGATAAGAGAGCTCTTCGGTTGAATTGAGAAGAATCAGCCAGTGACTCGCTGGCTGTGAGCCCGGCCAGCGGTACAAAGTGAGCTTGAAGATGCTCGAATTCAATCGGTTTTTGCGTGTCCTTCCAGAATCCCAAATCCATCGTCACGCGGGGCATATCCAACGACCCGCTTGGTTTTTTTGATAGCAAGTCGCTTGTATCTGTTGTCCGAGACACCATGAACAACGTTGAACCCGCTCATCTCGGCTTCAACGCAGTTGCGCATTAACGCGACAACATCCCTCACACTGATAAAAGCAGCGACGTCCCTGGGGCTGTGAACTTCACCTAAATCGCCGTCGCGGTGATTCGTAAAATGATGTCGTCAATATCCTCGATGACTGGATCAGGAACGGTATCGACTTTAACGCTGTGCGCGCCGTGATACGTGAGTGCTCTCATGACGTCCTACCCCCAAAATTTTCGCTGGATGTCAGTGGGAGATGAGTCTCGAGTAAAGTAAGTTCAGAGAGAAATAGGTGCAGATGACTAGCGGTCTGCGTTTATACACCCACGCTATTTTTTAAACTTATTGTGGAGGAGGAGTGTCGACCACGAGAGCTTGTAACTCTGGTGGCTGGGAGGCCGCGTTTATGATCGGTGTTGTGATACCTGCCCATAATGAAGAACGCCAAATTGGTGCATGCCTTGCCTCCGTTTTAGTGGCTGCCGAGCATCCTGCTTTGGGCCAGCCGGTCTCGATAGTCGTTGTTCTAGACGATTGCTCCGACCAGACGGATCAGATCGTTTCAGCTTTCGATATAAGCGCAATCGAGGTGTGTTATCAGAACGTGGGCCAATCGAGAGCTGTTGGCGCCGATCACTTGCTAACCGCAGCCGCGAAGTGGCTTGCCTTCACCGACGCGGACACTGTCGTTCCGCACGATTGGTTGGTGAAGCAGATTGAGTTCCATGCCGATGCAGTTTGTGGGACGGTTGAGGTGGACAGCTGGAATGAACACGGTGATCTGGTTCGCGCAAAGTACATGGAGCTTTACCAGTTCATAGAGAACCATCGGCATATCCACGGCGCTAATCTCGGTATCAGTGCCGAAGCCTATCGCAATGCTGGCGGGTTTCAGCATCTGACTGCTCACGAGGATGTCCATTTAGTCGCAGACCTTGAAAGGATCGGCGCGCATATCGTGTGGACGGCAACCAATCCAGTGATTACCAGCGCGCGTAGAAACTACAAATGTCAGGGTGGTTTTGGCGAGTATTTGGCCAATCTTGGTGCTTCACTAGGATTACCTGCACTTAATTCGCAAGTCAGCGCGGGTATCTCTCTTTGATACCCAGTACGTCAAGGAGATTCAATTTGGAGTACATCAATTACATCCCTATGAGCCGGCTCTTTTATGAAGCGTCAGCCATCACCGATAGAATCGGTTGAGAGCAAGCATTTGGAACGTCGACCAGCGGCCCGGCAATGAATTTGATGAGGAAGGGAACCACCGCCCACCGTGCAGCAGCGGCTTGGCACGTCCGTCGAAAAGCCTTCAGTAATCGCGGCAGCATCGCTTGGAAGACTGGTGAATGATGTCTAACATTCATTAACCCAAAATGTTCAGGTGCAGGCCCGTTTGCTCTTGCCTCTGATCTACGCGGCACTCATGATTCGCCATTCATCAAAATGATAAGGTTCTATGAACAAGCGACTCGCAGGCCTATCTTTTCTGGTGACCTTGGTATGGGTGACCATTGTTTTATCTTTCATGTATTGGATGTCGCGTTGAAGGTCGTAGCGATGCACGATGTAGTACTTAATGAAAAGATGAAGCGGGAGGCAGACCGACTCCTCGTGCAGATTATGCGCGCTGATTCGATGATCGTTGCGGTAAAGGCCGGGGCGAGGGCGGATGGGTTCGTTTTGGGCATGGAGGTCGCCGGTGGGCTGAGAGCTGGTGCCGCCGAACGGCTCTACATCGTTTTTGATCATGCGCTTGAAGAGCGGCTGAAATCGCTTGCTTCTGTCTAAACCGACTTACCGCTTTGATTGGAATGGGTCGATTCGATCAAATCCGGGCCCTGGTTTCGCACATTGCCTATTGCTCAATCCGGCTTGAACCATTCGGATGATTTGTGCGGGGCTCCTTGCAATGAAAGCGATTGAAAAACTGAACGCCATTGAAAATATTAACCCTGTCTTGATGGATATCATGGTGCCGGCAATGGACGGTTACGACCGCGCGGATTCGGGAAAATCCTGCGCTCCGTAGATTGTCCAGTATCGCTGTGACTGCCAAAGCCATGAAGGATAATAATGATCGGTGTTTAGCCGCTGGCGCGAACCATTATTTAGCCAAACCGATTGATCTTGACCGGCTTTTTTCACTGATTTGCGTCTGGACTCCCAAGATCTAACGGCTCAGACGATCAGCAGCGCTAAATCGATGACTCCGTCGAAATACTCCGGGACGCTCAGATGGATTCGGGGCACAACGGAGAGCAATTTGGTCATGTCATTCCTGGTAGGCGACTTGCTCTTCATTGATATTCAGTGGGTTGGGGCGTGTGAAGATCGTTTTTCAAATTCCTTGACGTCCTGCGTCATGCTAGATAATTGCTCAGATCCAACCAGAATCACGGCGCTCTGGTCGGTCTCTTGGCACGCGGCGATTCTCGGCGAAATTCGGGACATAGTGAGCCGTGGAAATGATCGATGGCTTGATAGTTTTTAAACGAGTACTTCCTACCAATATGCATTCGGACTCCCCCTGTCCGAAGGCGATTCACGTCCAAGATGCCCGCTGTTCTTCGTGTCAACTAGTGAATGCAGATTTACTTTGTTATTTAATATTAGGATTTTATTTTCGGAATACCTAACGGAACGATCTGAAGAGGCTTGTGTAACGGCGGTAGTTACTGTTGTTGCCATTGCAAACTTTATTGGCGACACTTTTGCTTGTGCGTAACTCTCCCGCTTGAGTTTAGCTTTCGGGGTTGACTTTTTCGAGTAATGATACGCTAAAATCATAGCTTGATATTTGCGGAACCGTATTTTCCAACCGCGCATGTCCCAACCAAGCTCGGGTGTTTGAAATATTGAATCCCTTTTTTATTGAGTAAAGGCGCTCTGCCAAATTGGTTGATATTCGGAAATTACCGCATCCGCCATTGCAGTACGTTTCGACCCATTTGCTTGATTTTACTTGGATGTGCGCATCAGAATTACAAATTAAACATTTCATGCTGTTTCTCCGTGATTGCTTGCCAAGTGTAGTCGGCAACGAAAGGAGAAGGTCAGCTAAGTCGAAGTAAAACAAACTGTGCTTATGCCTTTATAACATTAAGATTTTTAATGTCCGTTTTGCAAGAGAGTTTCGTTGTTTTGTCGGTTAAAAATTCGTTTATAAGAAACGTTGACGAGAGCGCAGCACGATGATATCGAGGCAGGAAAACCCTAGACATTTAAGGCTCTTCCCTCATATTGGTTGAATGTCGCAATCCGGTTGCTGTGCGCCGACTATTTATTTTCAGTTTGCCATTGATTAGCTATTGTTGCGCCACTGCAAGGTACGCTTCAATGCGAATCGATTATGTTGCGAACTTGGGCTAGCAACTCACTGATCTGGAATGCTTTAGTAATCATCTCCCATTCCGGCGCCGAGAAACGCTTGACGATTGGTTGCTGTTTCAGCATATCCAGTCATGAAAAGTATGGGTAAACGTGGAAGCCAGCCGCGCGCCACATCCGCCAAGTCGCGTCCGCTCATGTTAGGTAAGCCAACGTCCGTGAGCAGCAAATCGATTGTGGAATCGTTTTCCAGTTGATCCAGAGCCGTTTTGATATCCGAGGCTAGAGTGCAGCGATAACCGGCGTCCTGAAGTACTTCGGCGACAAACATCCGCACCGAAGACATGTCCTCGACGATAAGTAAGTGTTCACCAGCCCCTTGCGGATCGACAATCGGCGCAACATTGTCGACGTGCTTAGGTTCACAGGTGGCTGGCAACATGATCATCACTTCGGTGCCACGTCGAGCAACGCTGCGGATGTGAGCACCACCACCTGAGTGTCGGGCGAAACCGTAAATCATTGATAAGCCGAGGCCGGTACCTTGGCCGAGCGGTTTGGTGGTGAAAAATGGGTCGAAAACTTTGTCGATCACACTGTGTTCAATGCCGGTGCCGTCATCACGCAGTACTCATGTCCATCGGGTGATCGTTATTCGAGTGCCTTTGCCAGGCTCGGTGTCCAGTTCAAACTCTTCGACCAGCCGTTTTGCGCCAGTCAGACCCAGACCCATTCCGCTGCCGGATGTCCAGCCGTCGGTCATCGCCAGTTTGATATCGGCGATGCCTGGGCCTTCATCGCGAAACGTCAGACGCAGACCGACCTTGTGATCCTCATCGAGTATTTGCCAGTCCATGTCGCCACCGCCACCGTACACCATGGTGTTGCGCGCCAGCTCGCTGACGGCCGTAACCATTTTGGTCAGGTCGATCAGGCGCATGCCGCAGTCGGTGGCGAGCTTGCGCGCGGTCTGACGCGCGAGTACCACGTCTTGCTCGATATGGATCGGTTGAGTACCGCTACTGCGCACGGTCATTGCTGCAAAACTCGTTCCTGCAACAGTTTCATTCCGCGCTCGACGTTCAAAGCGGTACTGACGCCTGGCAAAGTCATGCCGAGTTCAACCAGGGTAATCGCGACCGCTGGCTGCATGCCGACCAGCACGGTTTCGGCGTCCATGATTTTCGACAGCCCGGAAATCGTGCCGATCATCCGGCCGATGAACGAGTCGACCATGTCCAGTGCCGAGATATCGATTAACACCCCGCGCGCCGAGGTTTTGCTGATGCGCTCGGACAAATCGTCCTGCAGGGTGAGGGCGAGTTGGTCGTGCATGTCGACCTGAATCGTCACCAGCAGAAAGTCGCCCATCTGAAGAATCGGTATACGTTCCATGCTTAAGCCGTCTTGACGAAGGTGGTACCCAAACGGGTCAGTGCCAGCTTCAGCGCATCGGCCAGATTGGCTTTGGTCACCACGCCTTGCAGGTCGAGGCCAAGGTGCACGATGGTTTGCGCGATTTGCGGACGCACGCCGCTAATGATGCAGTCGGCACCCATCAGGCGAATCGCCGTCACGGTTTTCAGCAGGTGTTGCGCAACCAGGGTGTCGACGGTTGGCACGCCGGTGATGTCGATAATGGCGATTTCCGAGCCGGTGTCGACGATGCGTTGCAGCAGCGATTCCATCACCACCTGCGTGCGCTGGGAGTCGAGGGTGCCGATCATCGGCAGTGCCAACACGCCGTCCCACAGTTTAACCACCGGGGTCGACAGCTCCAGCAATTCTTCCTGCTGACGCTTGATCACCGCTTCACGGGATTTCTGGAACGTGCGGATGGTGTGCATGCCGAAGGCGTCGAGCAGCTCGGAGACTTCCCAGAGTTGTTGGGCGAGCAGCGCCGGTTGTTCTTTGTAGTGAGCTTGCAGCAGGTTAAACAGCGGGCCTTTGAGGGAGAAAATGAAGCTGGCGGTTTGCTGCGAATCCTGGCCGAGCAGGGCGCGGCTGTGCGACAGCTTTTCGAGGAACTGGCGGGTGGCTTCCCAACCCGGCGTGTTGACGTTGGTGCCGTTGTCGTTATCGAGGCCGTTGACCACCAGTTGCAGGAACTCACTGGTTTGTTGCTGCACGTCATGGTCTTTCAAATTGCGCGTGGCACCGCTGGCTTGCAGGCCGTTGATCCATTCGCTCAGCAGTTGTGTTTGCTTGTTTTTCATCGCATCGAGTGTGCTGTTCTGCAGTGCTGCCATGTGACTATTGCTCCGTAGCGAAATGGGGGGCCGAGCGATCGGTGTGTGGAAAATGAGGTCGGCATTCAAAGTTTTTTTCAGTAAGGTGAGATTTTAAATCTTTACCTTGCTCCTAGCTTTTGATTTTTCAAGCATCAGTTCAACCAGCATTAATACTCGGGCATTGCGGTGCAAGCATTTCGTCGAAGGTTTCTCGCCTTCGAGATGACGCTAGATTACTGTGTTTATATACAGTGCCTCGTAGCGAGCTCTTACTCATGAATTTCGAAATGGCTAAATCGATCAGGCTGCAGCGATGGCACACAACCATTGCTGATAATGACTTTCGAATGCAAAACCCCGAGGGTCATCGGGAAACCCTCCTTGAAATGGCAGCGACACTGCTGAGGGAAGGACTGATAAATCCGCTCGAGCGATTCGACTTGAAGGAAATGGCTGATGCCGCTTATTGGCATGCGGTGGAAGAGCTTCAGCATTCTCCAGACCACTACCGAGGTGCGTCGACTTACAACGTCGTACAGCTCGACAACGGAAAATTGCTAGGAACAATTAGACGTTCAATTTTCAATTATGCAAGTGATGCGCCGAGAGGGGCGTCATTTTCGTACGACGGTAAGGTCTACACCGACTCGGAAGGTGCTCGTCTGACTATGTGTCTTACTCAAAAAATCGGAACGATCACCGGGCTGATTTTGCAATTGTCAGGTAGAAAATACCGATTGATTGAAACTGAGCGGATGATCGAAGGGGTGACGCACCATCCTCTGTCTGACGGTGATACATACCGACTCTTTATAGATGACGACCAAATCGCTCAGGAAGCACGTGATTTACGAGTTTTTCAAAGAGTTCGACCTCACATTGAATCAGCAGTCTTCTGCATTTGTCCCACCTGCCTCGAGCGATTTGGCGATCGCGATGATTGTCAAAATTGCGCCGGCAAAGGTTTCTTGACGCGGACTTTCCCCCCGGTTCAGCGTTGAAAGCGTGTTGCACTGACGCTCTCACAGGATTTGAGTTGAAGAATTTTAGCCAATCTGCGCATAACATTTTGAAGCACGACGCTTTGGATTGGGGAGAAGGTAGACGTTTGAGTGATTCAGGCTAACCAGCTGCGTTTTTGTACGTAGTGAATAGAGCGGAATAACAGACATATAGCCGATACGTGCCATAAACCTGAGAGATTGTGGCGGACAATGAATGCATGGGCATTTCTAGCTGTGAACATGAAAATTGACGAAGCGAAATGCTCTGCTTAGCTGAAGCGAACATGGCTTATAGAAGGCCAGCCATTATGTTCAACAGACGCAGAGGACAGCAACATGCCTGATGACCTAAGCAAAACCGGAAAATCGGATCGCGACAAGATTAACGTTAATCAGCCGCACGAGCTGCGAGATTGGGCGAAAAAATTCGGCGTAACTGAACAGCAGCTCAAAGACGCAGTAAACCAGGTAGGAGTGCAAGCTGAGGACGTTAAAAAGCATTTAGGGAAATGAGAACGACGCGCCTGTGGCAGGAGTCAAGGGCAGCCACAGACGGGGGCTGTCTCAGAAACGGGTCACATTCCGTTCGAGTCGGGCATTCAGGGCTCGTGGGGCGAGGTGAATGTCGGGGTGGATTATCAGGCGGATCGGCGCACGACGTTTACCGCTTCGGCGGGGTATCGCTAGAGGGGCCATGGCGACAGTCAGGCTACGACGCCATGCTTGGGTTCAAAATCAACTTTTGAGAAAGCATACGAGCCGGGCGCCCGTCACACGATGGAATGAGCGGAAATTTAAGCGATTTTTGAATCGTACCGTTGATGGGTCGTCGCCAGATTCGTTTCGGACTCGTTCTTGGTCTCGCAGAAAACCGACCATTATTTTTTGTTTCAGAGAAGGAAAATAGCGCCATCAGGCAGTAAGGAGGGCTTTAACGCTTGCGATGACTACATCAATCTCGAATGGCTTTGAAAAAACGTCTACGAAAAGGTCAGCTCTCTGTCTACCTAGATGTGCCTGAGCGCCGCTCATCAGCATCAAGGGAATTGTTTGAAATTTATCTTGAGCTTTGACCGCTTCAGCAAATTCCAACCCTGTCATCCCGGGCATCATGTAGTCAGTAATAATGAGATCTGGCCGTTCTCTTTCGAGGATTTCAAGAGCTCTCAAAGCACTCCCGGCCGTAACCGTTAGGAACCCCTCATCCTCCAAAGCGAAGCTCAAGATGTCCGCGATGAGATACTCGTCGTCAATTATTAGAATTGTGGTCATTATTTTCTTTCTTCCCAAGTGAACGCCACGCACCGTACGCGTTGGGCATACCCTGGTCGCCGTCTCATTGCCATTCGCATTGTTCAGACCTTTTTCAAGACGATCCCGGTGTCGCTCATTACGATCTCAAGTCGGGAAGGGTCGTAAGCGCAGTCTCTAATCTTGAGAATCGAGAGCTGACGTTGAAGTTCAGTCTCATGCTGCCCAAATTGGATCAACAGAAGGTTATCCATGACCCCGGAAAGCTCCGGCGCAGAGCCAACCGACTGATCATTCAGCAGTCGTTGAATTTCCCATGCAGCAATAACGGTTACTCCTCGCGCACGCAGTTCTGCCATAAGCGCAGAAAAAATTCCGTGCACCCGACTCTGGTCATAGGCGACCCTTGCCATGGCTACTAAATCATCGATGAAAACGCGCTTAATATGCTTTCGCTCAACAATCTCAAGAAGCTCATAAGCCAGACGGTCGATCAGGCCTGTTGATGCGGGGTTCCATACGAGGTGTAAGGCTCCAGTTTTTTCCAAAGCTTGGAAGCTAAAACCAAGCGCTTGTGCCTTGAAGCGCATTCTTTGAGGTGATTCGTGAAATCCGAAGAAAAGACCAGGGTGCTCAGGCGTGCACCCAGTTAGAAATTGCGCGCCGAACGAAGTCTTGCCTGCGCCGGACGGGCCCATAATCAAGGTGACAGACGACGACAACAAACCACCGCCAATCTGCGCATCAAGTGTCGAAATGCCGCTACTAACGGTCGTGAAGTGATCGCTGTCCATGAGCGCGGATCTTGTAAGGACGCTTTCTATCCTTGGATAGATGGAAATGCCATTTTCATTAATCTCAAATTCATGCCCCCCGGAAATCGCTGCACTCCCCCTGGTTTTGCGAAGTCGGATTTTTCTAACGGTCTTCGATTTTATTGACTCTTCACCCATCTCGATGACCCCGTCAACCATCGTATGCTCCGGGCTTCCATCATCAAGTTGTGAACTAGTCAGGAACAGTACGGTGCATCCAGCAAAGGCTGCATGCCCTTGTAGTTCTGAAATGAATTGCTTGGTATCCAGCGGTGATTCTGCCTTCGTTCGAGCGTTTAGCAGTCCATCCAATATAAGAAGGCTCGATTTTTGACGGCTAATTTCTCTTCGTAAAAGTTTCACTACCGCGTCCAGGCCATCATTTTCCAAGGTGTCAAAAGCACTGACGAACTGGATGTTCTGATTTACCTGAGCTTTATCGTAGAAGCTCAACGTGGACAAAAACTCAAAAAGTCTGTCATGTGGCTCCGCTAGCAGTGTCGCAAATAAGACGCGACCTTCCTGCGCGATGTGGTTAAAACCAATCTGGTTGGCCAAGATGGTCTTGCCCGAGCCGGGTCGTCCTTGAATGATATAAGACGCACCCGCAATCAACCCCCCCTTCAGCAGGGTATCGAGCCCCTTGATTCCACTTTCAAGGCGTTTAAGCTGATTCAAATCGAATCCCTCTGCTGATGTTCATCAGGTCTAAAGATTAGGCGAGCCTTCCTAGAAAGCGTCTATCAGCAGTATCCGCCGCGCTCGGTTATGTCGCAACGTGAGTACTGCATGACTGTCCATACCGTTACCGGACAGCAAGCGTCCTGGAGATTTCGGAATGCCCCAAGTTTACTTCAACAACCGGGCGTTGCCGATTGCTTTCGGAATCAGCTAGCGAGTATCAGGATCTTATCGCCTAACTGCCCATTATTGGGGGCGGAAATTTGGCAGAGAGAGGATAGGAACGACCGAAATCCAGATTTTCAGGTAAACGATACGGATATTTTGGAGCGCACCCGATGTCATCCTTATGTGGAGAAATCCAGCATAAATACCAATCAGGAGGGGATGCTAATGCTTAGCTATCTATTCATAGGAGCCTCCGATGTAAACTTATCAGCGCGCTTCTACGAAGCTGTCCTTTCGCCACTGGGTTATCAGAACGAGTTAGCGGAGGGACATTTCTGCTTTTCGCTTCCTAGCACCGCTGACAAATGCAATGGCCCCGGAAGCGTACATATCGCCAGTCCCTTCGATGGTCGCCCTGCATCAGCAGGTAATGGAATGATGCCTGCTTTTCGGACGAAATCACGCAAACTGGTGGATGAAATCTATGCCGCAGGCATCGCTTGCGGCGGGACGGATGAAGGCAGGCCAGGAATACGTGAAGCTTATACAGATGACTTCTACGTCGCGTATTTACGCGACCCCGTCGGAAATAAGATCGCTTTCTTTTGCAAGGGTTGAAATCAGCTGCGCATAAAGCAATCGGTATAAACCGCTAGATTTTAAGGGCGTTCAGAGCCAAATGCATGGAGGCAGTCTCTATTTGGTTTGCGAAACCCACATCACAGGCTTTAGCACAAAGCGTGTGATAGAAGCTGGCGTGTATGGCTTGGAGATAATTCAGTGCGTGTGCGGTGTATTCGTTGGATCCAAAATCTGAATGACATTTCCCTTGCTCCAAGCATCCGCTCCTGGCGCTATGGCCGGAGAAGGAATATCAGCTCGCGTCTTCCTTCTTTCAGCGCTATCGACCCCAGTCGAAGGTCTCTTTCGGCCACCAGCTTTGGATCGACCTGGCCTTCAGCTGTGAAACCCATCATTAGCTGAGGAACACCTAGTGGGAGGTTTTTATTGAGGTCTGTGTGCCACGTATGCCAGGTTTTTCCGTATGTGTGGATCAGCTTTTGCATCAATGCATGTTCAGCAATCTGCGGAATGCCGGGAGCGACTAATTGTCCCGACTTAACTTCTTGAACGTGACTATGCCAAAGCGCTTTCTCAGGTTCAGGCAGAGTAGCAAATAACTGCTCGCTGATGATGTACTCAACCCCCATCAGCTTCGCATCCTTGCGATTGCCGTCATAAATAACGCACTGAATCACTTCCTCATTAAGAATGGCGCAATAATGATGTGCCTCCATCTGAGCATCGATGTGGCCATTGTAGAAATGGAAGCCGTCAAGATAGGCATTCAAGGCGTCCACTGGGGGGCGTGATTGAAGCAGGGCGGCCCCTGCATCTAAGGTTTGAGTGGAAGGGTTTTCAGCGGTGCCCGGCGCCCTCACTTTTGAGTCCGTGTTGTTCCCTGCGCACCCGGAAAGAGCCGTCAATAAAGTGAGTAGCGCTGTGAAATGTAGAGGTCTGAATGCGTTAAGGCCTGTCGCATCATAAACGTAGCGTTCCATAGTATTCTCCATGCTGCCTTTGATAGGGCAAAAGCAACCCTACAGCGAAAAAGCAGCGAATTTCGGACGTTCCGGAATGCGCCTCCCTCGGCCCGAACAACCGCCGAGGGAGGCGCATTCATTAATTACAGCCTTTTTTTGCCAAGCGAGTTCTTTCTACGTTTTAGTGCAAGCAGTACGCCACCCAATACAAGTGCGCCGATCGCAATGACTATCGGGGAATGGTTCGTGGGGGCGCGCCAGCCACCCTCGATACGACGTTGCTCGTTTGAAGGGGAGTATAAATTTCCCGCAGATGAATGAGCTTGAGGGCGGTGTTGCAAAGCTAAACGAGTAAGCCAGCCAGAAATGTGTGGAAAACCAGGTATCAGGAAATGGGCTATCCGAGCCAACGTCGAGGCTCTGCCAACTGTCACGCTTTGTTTTGGACGTAACGCGCAGCGAACCATGGCAGCTGCGACAAGGCGAGGGTCATACACTGGCGGAGGCGGCTTTAGAGCATGGCCGGTGAAATTTCCACCATCACGAAAGCCTGGGGTATCCATAACGGCTGGATAGATATCGCATACATGTATGTCGGGAGATCGGTGAAGCTCCCCACGAAGAGCTTCACTCAATCCACGGAGACCATATTTCCTAGCTGAGTAGGCTGCAGCGTAGGGTTGGGCAACCCAGCTACCTAACGACAACATATTGATTAATATGCCGCTTTTCTGCGATTTGAAATACGGCCAAGCTACGTATGCTCCACGCAAATATCCCAGAAGATCTGTTTGCAGTACCTGTTCGTGCGCTTCAAGGGGTGTTTCCTCGAAGCTGCCGACTGCACCCACGCCGGCATTGTTAATCCATATGTCTATTCTTCCATCGCCATAGGAAGCGGCTTTTTTTGCCAAAGCGCGCATTTGGTCGCTGTTCGTGACATCCGTTGGCACAGCCATTGCCGACGCACCACGTTCCACGCGTTCCCCAACTACATCGCTTAGTGCTTTATAGTCTCGAGCCGCTAAAACCAGCCTGGCACCTTCAATAGCAAACTCGTGCGCCGCTGCTCGGCCTATCCCACTGGAAGCACCGGTGATGACCACCAACTTATCGTTCAACGCGTTAAACGACTTCCGGGGAGCAATCGCTGCAGACAAACTGGACTCGTCTGCGAACGAATCTTTCTTTGAGTGAAACTCGATTTCGTTCAGTTGCAAACGAGCACCGTCTGCCAGGGTTAACGTCAGGTTTTCTATCGTGCCTGCGAGACTCTCTGGAAAAATAGGATCTCCGTAAATATCAAGTTCATCATAAAAAAAACGCGTGCCCTCTAGCCAGCCGATGGCCGTCATCAACTCTGGGCCGAGGTAGTATTTGCCGTCGAGAAAAAATCCAGGGAAGTGTCGAGTACGCTCAAGGCTTTCAACGACTTAGCGTATACCTGGCTTCATACCGCTCGAAGGGTCGATCATGGTTTTATCCTCGGTTTCGCTGGTGTAGCAATAGAGGACTGGCACCACCTAGCGTTCCATCAAAATGACGAGCAGTCCGGTATGATCCGAAGCAAAACCAATCCTATCTTTATAAAATTAATTTTTGCATGATGAGTAGTGGGCTAAAAATTAAACTCCATTGAGAAACTAATGGTTCTCTAGTTATAAGAAAAATGAAACTGACCGTTAAAAAGGACGCCTCTGTTTAACTCTTTGCATCCTGGTAAATTGGCAGACTCTCTCCGACTTTACTCTCTTCACTGTATAGGTTGATGATAAAATCTTAACGGCTTAACAGAGAACCAAACCCAGTCTTTATCACGCAACATTCCAACCGGTTGACTATCAACGCTAAAAATAAAATTGCTTTCACTACCGTTTGGAAAAGTAAGCTCGATCATAGAAGGGTATGACAAATCAGCTATGTCGGGGGCGTAAATCCCTAGAGAGCCGGGAGCGTTAAAAAGATCAAATGTATTGTTGATGCCACTGTATCCCTGCTTGATACCTTTGTTGTATTGGAAAAGTACCTGATCAAAGGTCATATCTTCTCCTTCTCGAAAATACAAAATAATCATCCCGTACGCCCTTACCATTATCCGCTTCCTGCGTTTATTTATAGCTACAATTACGAATAAAGTTTAACCGAAGTATAGCTGGCGCGAGCGCCCTGAACAATAACCTATAAGTGTGTTGGTTTTATGGGTAGTTATGAAATGGTTTAAGCGCCGCTCCGATTTTGAATGTCATGTCCATTTTTATGCTTGGTAGGGGATCAAACTTTCGTCTTTCTGTAATCCATGCGCGAGTTTGATCAATGTCGAATCTTAAGCCTTGCAAAGTCATGCAGCTTAAGAGAATAGACGATAGCCGACAGCGTCCGCACTCTGGGCAATGAAGATCTTGAAAACAGCCGATTGTCGCGATTTGCGCCCCCTGGTGATCGCAAATTGGGCAGCTCATAAATACTTCATCACATAATCCTTTCTGTCTTGTTAATTCCATTCGAGCCGCAGGCCTGGATATTTGCAATTAGTTAATAAATGACGAAATGCCACGCAAGCAGACAAGCATAGATGTATAGCAGTCGATTTATAAACTCGATAGAACGTTTGGCTATTGAAAAAGCGTGTTTTAATTCTATCTCTCGGTGCGCAAATCGCTTCAGCGGTATAGCTGGTGTAGGGGAAATTCTGAAAATTAACCACTAGTGGTTCCTTCCCGCGTGATGTGCATTTGATTTCATTGTGTTTAATAGTCGTTAGGTCATCACGTCTTGAAGTGCACTCATCATTTTCTTGGAACTACCCCACCGATGCTCCGTCCTCTGAGGGAGGGTAGGCTGTTTAATTCGGCACGCCCCGCAACTAACTTTCATTAGGAAGGCGAGGGTACGTCATGAACACAGCAGACAACACAACAGGAAATCACGGTAGTAAACAGGATCCGCCCGCATCAGAACAAGATTATGAGCACCTCAAGGAGAACGTGTCGGACGTGTTGGGAGGTGCCAGGGAGCAAGCTGATGCTCAGTTTGGGCAGTACCGTGACACTGCCGCCGATCAGATCGGAGCGTTTGCTGAAGGAGCAAAATCCTTTGTTTCCGAGCTGGAGGATAAGGATGTCGTTGGGGTTTCGCATTACTTGACGGATGTCGCAGAGTCGATGGCTGGATTAGCGGAAAATTTGCGAGGCAAGAGTGCTGAGCAGCTTCTGCATGACGGTGCGGAATTAATGCGAAGTAATCCCGCTCTTTTCATTGCGGGCAGCATTGCGCTTGGTTTCGGATTATCCCGATTTCTTAAAGCAGGGGTGTCAACGGCCATTACGCCTACTTCCATTAGTGGAACAGATAATCCAGCAGCGCGATCTGAACTGGCCTTCGGTGCGAATCGCCCCAACGAAACCTCAATTTCTCCCACCGCCAGCGCAAGTCCGGGCCTCGCGACGGGCAGCACCCCTTCATCCTCAGTTCAATCTTCTAATCCAGCGAGCGACGTGCTAGCTCCGTCGTCCGATTCCTCAAGCCAAAAAGGAGAAATGTAATGGACAGAGACAATTCAGACCTGCCCGAAGCCCGACCACTTCCTCATCAGGAAGATGCATCTGTTGTTGGCCTACTGAAGCAGCTGTCTAGGGAAGTGCCTGCTTTATTCACCAAGGAACTGGCATTGGCAAAGGCAGAACTTCAATCCAGCCTCACTACTTTGAAGGCCGGTATCGCGGCGGTGGCGGGAGGGGCCATTGTATTCTTGGCGGGCTTTATAATCCTGCTGTTATCAGCAGTCTATGGACTGAGCCTTTTTATGGCTCCGTGGCTTGCGGCGCTTATCGTCGGTGTCGTTGTAATGATCATCGGCTTCGCGATGCTGCAGTCTGGTAAAAAACAATTCGAGCCCTCTCACTTTAAACCCGACCGGACGCTGGACGCTTTGAACAAAGATCAGGAAGCACTGCGGAGGAAAGTGTCATGAAAAGCGAGCTAGAGATGGAGTCTGAAAAAAGTCCTGAGCAGATTGAGCGGGAAATCGACGCACAACGCGCGAGTATTGGCAACATTGTCGATAAGCTCGAAAGTAAATTTACTCCCGGCCAAATTATTGATCAGGCGTGGGGATTGATGCAAAACAACGGTTCGGCTTTTATCGGCAATCTCGGTACCAGCGTCCGGAACAATCCGGTACCCGTTGTGCTGACATCGATAGGATTGCTCTGGATGATGATGAGTCAGAACCGCCCACCAGTACCTCAACCTGTTTATCGCACTGACGTCGATGACAAAAAGGGTGAATGGGGAGAAGGTATCGCAGACGGCTTGGATAGCGCGCGCGACAGCCTTCATCAGACGACTGACTCGTTAAAGGAGGGCTACCAGTCGCTTAAAGAAAAAGCGGGACAACTTGGTGATAACGTAAGCGCTGCTAGTGAGAATTTTAGCCATACACTGCATGATGCTGGAGATCGTTTGAACCGCCGCACCCAGGTTGTGGGTCAGCAGTTTAAACAGCTACTACAGGAGCAGCCATTGGTTGTAGCAGCGGCGGGCATCGCATTGGGAGCTTTAATCGGTGCCGCGTTACCGGCAACCACTTCAGAACAGCGCTACATAGGCCACACCAGCGCAGGTTTGGTGGATAAAGTAATGAGTTCGATGAATGCTTGGCCTGGCATTCGATCGGCTTATGACATAATTGATCATTGGTACTTCAAGCAGAGCGAGCTTTTGCGCAGTGAGCCCATCATGGGCAGGGCATATGATGAAACGTCACTGTTCTGCAAGCGCGAGGCATCGCACAAGGGATATCGCAAAGCGCTGCTATTTTCTGTGCGAACGCCATACATCTTCGCTGTGTTCTGGCTAATAGTCGGTATTTGGTCGGTGGCTATCCAGTTCACTAACACTTTCGATTACCAGAAAAACTTGGTTAAAGACATTCCTACCGCCATGTAATTTCTTTCAGCAACACCCGGTTTCGCAACTCCTACCAAAAAGCTTCTCAATTAGCATGCGACTCGGAAGTCGGCAGAGCCAGATTAGGAAACTGATTCGTTGTTCGTACTTCTCCGTAGTAATATGGACAATGTAAGGTGCTAGGAAATGTTGCTCGTCAGGTGCTGTCACGGTCTGAGGATGCGCTATGGTTTTCTCGAAGTAATATTTCCACTAGTTTTCTTCAAAAGTTTATACCTTTTTGTTGATTCCAGTATTACCGTCCCCGTCGCCGACACATTTTGATCCATGATTGATATGCCTGCGTACGTTTAGCATCAGCCTGTGCTTTGGCTTCGATGAATTGAATCCAGGTGCCATTGTCTTTTTGACTTTCATCGAAGAGCCGATGGGCAATATCATCGAGTCGATCAGCCTCGAAAAATAGGCTTTTTATCCGCGCTGCCTCGTCATCCTCGTCAGCGCAATGGAAACCTGGCTCCTGGATAACCATGACTACCCCTCCGTCCAGACCACGGCTGCTGTTTCGCGCCATTTCACTTCTGTTACGCCGAACCGTTCCGCTTGCGGTTTCGACACTACCTTTAACGGAGGTCTACCTGGTTTAGGAATCGGAGCGATGCCGGCGTCACAGCTGGCCCAATGCCAAGCCTCCGCATTGCGCATTGATTTAGCACGAATGATGAATGACTTCGGTATCCCGTGAAGCTTGTACTCAATGACGAAAATATCAACATTACCCATGAGTTCCTCCTTTGGCTCATTAACGTAATGAGTCGCGCTGCAAAAAAAATTTAAACTGTTTTCTAACAGTTATATGTTCGTGGATGAACTGTTTTCCAGCAACGGATCAGACCACTCGAACCCCGATTTCAGAAGGGGAGGTGTCGTGCATGTGTGCACACAATCGGCTACTGAACGAGCGGAACGAGTAAGAAGCATTCCGGCAATGCGTAAAATTCGACGATCAGCCAATTGCTACACGCTACTGAACTGTTGACGCGGTTCGTCATGCTCGCGGGGGGCTGTATACGATACTAGTTCAGACTCGTTCCGACTCGCGACGAACTGTATGGGTATTGGTAGACCATAGTCCTCCACTCAAACACGTCACCCTCGTGTGCTGAACGAGAGCCGTGAAGATCAACTCGTTCTCCTTTCGCGTTTCGTAACGGATGCATGTCAGTTCAGTCCCGGGCATCTTCATCATAGCCACGTTAATATGTGAGCCTCTTCTCAATTTTGCACGTACCTTGCTAAGGGTTGAAGTCAAGTGCGTGAATCTTTGATATAAACTGCCCGTTCGATTGTTCGATAATCGGGCCCTGATAAAAATTCTTAAGTTGATTATTTGCTCATACAGAACGCTTAGGTTATTCAGGTAGACGAGGAAATGAATGTCAATTCAACTTTCTGATCTGCAACCATATTTAAGTGCAGTGAAGGCCGCTAGGGTGGCTCGCAATAACTTGTCGCGACAGATCATTAATGAGGAAGAGGCAAAGTCTTTGCTGCAGCTTGCCGACTTGACTTATTTTAAAGCATGTGACGAACTGGCCAAGCTCGCCGAACGGGCGGAAGCGATGAAGCCTGAAAATTAAAGTCATTAATTAGTTTTTGGATTGCCGCTATAGATTTTAATGTCATGTTTATTAAATGTGATTTTCTAGCGCGTTTGTCGGTGAATCGATTAATGATTATAAGTAAGCATGTTCTTCCTTCCTTTTAAGTGCACAAAAAGCAGAGTGGGAAGTAAATTGTCTCGTTAGCATGCTTGACTATTATCATCATTTGTCAAAAACCAATTAAAACGGCTTTCGGTGATAAATGATTTCCGCGCTTGAACTGCGCCACATAATCGAAGGTGGGTTCCTACCTTCAGCATGCATTTGCACCCTAAACCCTGACCGATCTCTCCAGATTCGAATATTCGAACCAGTTATGGGCAGAATAGAACTGCTTGTCACGGGCATCGCTTCGGCGAAATTGACCACGAGCCGCGCGATAGCAAATCTGATCGCCGAACTGAAAAGTGAGATGGAGGGAATCCATCGCCTCCACCAAGAGGCGGTTGACGCCAAATGAAACGGGGCCACGCCCCGATCACTAGCTGCCTACCTGATTCACGATCTCCATATGGGGTGGGCAGGTTGTAGGAGTGTTGTAATCGCTATGATAAGACTATCCAATGACCAAGGCTGTTGCCGCTGACCGAAAACTGACCCAGTAAAGGCTGTTCTGCCGACTGAAAACTGACCCAGGTGTTCAACTGCTTCTGCTCACTTTTCGAGCAGGAGAATACAGGGTGATCAGCATGGAAATGTTG